>DAOUWT010000080.1 GCA_030666985.1 Chloroflexota bacterium | reverse complement strand
GCAGATCGTGGTTGACGAGGAAGGGGGTATGGTACAAGAAGGCAGGCACGAGGGATTGGTGAAAGAAGAAGGTGAAAATAAAAAAACAGGTGAACAGGAGAGTAAGAGAGATGAAGAACAGGAGGAGAGGAGAGCAGGAGAACAGGAGGGCAGGAGGGCGGGAGAACAGGAAAACAGGAGGGCAGGAGAGCAGGAGGGCAGGAGAGCGGGAGAACAGGAGAACAGGAGGGCAGGAGAGCAGGAGAGCAGGAGAGCAGGAGGGCAGGAGAGCGGGAGAGCAGGAGGGCAGGAGAGCGGGAGAGCAGGAGGGCAGGAGGGCAGGAGAGCAGGGAACGGAAACTACCAAACTAACGACTACAAGACTAACGACTATCAGACTACCAAACTACGAGACTAAATGAGCTATCAAACTACTTTCGAAGAAGAAGAATTTACCACTACATTCAACGGGCAAACGATGCTCCGTATCCTCAAGCAGGTTACGCCGCACTGGCCTTGGCTAATCGGCTTCCTGGTGACGATTTCTATTGTCTCTGGGCTAGACTCTTACTTCACTTACCTCAGCAAAAGGATTATTGATGAAGGTATTGGAGTGGGAAACATAGAGGTGCTTCAGGAGATTCTCACCCAATACGGTCTGTTGATCTTAGTCCAGGCCGCTTCTGTGTTTGGCTTCATCTACCTGGCAGGCGTCCTGGGCGAACGAGTCCGGTACGATCTGCGCAAAAAGATGTTCGGCCACCTCCAGGAGCTATCTCTCGCTTACTACAGCCAAACTCCCGTGGGGTGGATCATGTCCCGCGTCACCTCAGATTCCGAGCGTGTGTCTGAATTAGTGACCTGGGGCTTGCTGGACATCACTTGGGGAATCATAAATATTGTCACCGCCGCTTTCTTCATGTTTAGGATACATTGGAGACTAGCACTAATTGTCTTCACTATTGTACCTATCCTCATTGTGGTAGCAACCGCATTCAAAAAGAAGATCATCGTCCAATACCGGCAAGTGCGGAAAATCAACTCAAAAATCACCGGAGCCTATAACGAAAACATCACCGGCGTCCGCGTGGCAAAAGCCTTTAGTCGTGAAAATCAAAACATGCAAGAATTCGGTCAACTGACCAGTGAGATGTACCAAGCCGGCTACCGGGCGGCCTGGCTCTCGGCTCTATTCTTGCCCACTGTCTTGATCATCAGCGCTCTGGCCTTGGGGAGCGTGGTCTGGTATGGCGGGCTGCAAGCCACGGTCGGCGGGATGACCATCGGCGGCATCCAAGCTTTTATATCGTATATTACGTTCATGATCTGGCCTATCCAAGACCTGGCCCGCGTTTACGCTGAAATGCAACGCTCCATTGCCTCGGCGGAACGCATTTTCTCTCTCATAGACACCGTCCCCGATATTGTCAATCTCCCTAACTCCATCGACACCAGCAACATCCGGGGAGATATCGCCTTTGATCACGTAGATTTCTACTACGAAGAAGATGATCCCGTCCTAGAGGACTTCGACTTGCAAATCAAGCAGGGAGAAACAATCGCTCTCGTAGGACCTACCGGAGGCGGCAAAACAACTATCGTCAACTTGCTGTGCCGCTTCTTCGAACCTCGCCGGGGGAGCATAAAAATCTCCGGGCAAGATTATACAGAACTCACCCTCCACGCCCTTCAATCACGGATTGGGATTGTACTCCAAACCCCGCACCTTTTCTCTGGTCCTGTCCGCGAAAATATCCGCTACGGAAAACTCGAAGCCACCGACATGGAAGTGGAAGAAGCCGCTAAATTGGCCGGAGCGCACGATTTCATCACCACCCTAGAAAAGGGCTATGACGAAGAAGTGGGCGAAGGCGGCGGGTTGCTGTCCACGGGCCAAAAGCAGCTTATCAGCCTGGCCCGGGCCGTGCTTCGCGGACCCGATCTTTTCATCATGGACGAGGCTACAAGCTCCGTGGACACCCTCACCGAGGCCCTCATCCAGCGCGGCATGGAGCACCTTATGGAGGGCCGCACCAGCTTCATCATCGCCCACCGCCTCTCCACCATCAAACGCGCCGACCGCATCCTCTTCATCCGAGACGGGGCCATCGCCGAAATGGGATCCCACGCCGAATTGCTCAGAGCCAAAGGACAGTATTACCGCCTCTATACTCAACAATTCCGTAGCGAGTTGGCGCAAGAGTACGGGACGTTGGAGTTAGGCGTTGCGAGGTAAGAGTTAGCGAGTATAATTAAGGGCACAAATCATTCACAAAGGATAGTATTTATGAACTGGAAAACTTATATCACTGTTGACCCTAACATTTGTCACGGTCAAGCCTGTATCAAGGACACCAGAATTATGGTATCTGTCATACTCGATAACCTCGCTGCCGGTCTCTCCCATGAGGAGATTGTGCAAAGCTATCCCACGCTTAACTATGAGGACATTCAGGCCGCTATCACTTACGCCGCCGAAATCACCCGTGAACGTGTAATGGTTATGGCATGATGCTGTGCTGCAATGAAATTCAAAATTGATGAAAATCTCCCCGTTGAAGTAGCAGAACGCCTACGACAAGAAGGTTATGATGCCCTTTCTGTCTATGAACAATATCTCGGCGGGTCGCCCGATTCTGATTTAGCATCTATTTACCAAGAGGAAAAACGCGCCATAATTACCCTCGACACTGATTTTGCTAATATCCGTACCTATTCCCCAAAGCAGTTCTTCGGTCTGATAGTCCTACGCTTACGAAGGCAGGATAAATTTCACGTTCTCAAAATACTAGAACGATTAATTCCCAAATTAGCCAGCGAGGCGATTGAACACCATCTATGGATTGTTGAAGAAACACGTATCAGAATTAGAGGGTAACTCCGATTACTGAAACAGAAGGACAATATGTTGTGGTCAGACGTTCGCAAAGCCTATCCAAATCAATGGCTTGTCATAGAAGCACTACAAGCCCATACAACTCCAAAAAGCCAACGAAAACTTGATAAGCTAGCGGTCATTGAAACCTGCACCGATGGCAACGCGGCTATGAACAGCTATCGCCAACTGCATTTAGAATATCCGGTTCGCGAGTTCTATTTTGTGCATACCAATCGAGAAGAACTAGATATTCGAGAGCGACAATGGACTGGGATTCGGAGGGCTTATGCAACTACTGCCCATCAGACTATTAAGACTAATTAGACCATTAAGACCACCAGGAGAAAAACCATGAAAGATTCTCATAAAAAACACCGTTGGTTCGTTGTAGGCATATCTTTTGCCTTCATGTTATTTCATCAAGCCGATAAATTACTCATCGGGCCTTTGACTACCAAGATCATGGAAAGCTTCCAAATAGACGAACTTCAAATGGGAGCCGTGGTCTCGGGAGCCTTAGTGGTAGGAACCATTTTCTACCCCCTTTGGGGCTACCTGTACGATGGCGGGGGACTCAGAATACGTTTCCGTGGAATATACTTGAATTTCCGAAATTTCACCCGCCCCAAACTGTTAGCTCTGGCCTCGCTCCTGTGGGGATGCACCACCTGGTTGAGCGCAATCGCCCCTACCTTCAAGACATTCACCATCGCCCGTTCTTCCACCGGTATTGACGACTCCAGCTATCCGGGCATCTACAGTTTGTTAGGAGATTATTTCCCGCCCAAAATGCGCGGTAAAATCTACGGCCTCTTGCAATTCTCTCAACCCATTGGCTACCTGCTGGGAATGATCTTGGCCCTGTTCCTCAGCGACTTATTAGGATGGCGGTCAATTTTCTATATCACCGGCTCTTTGGGCGTGGTTTTAGCAGTCATCATTTTCTTCACCGTCAAAGAAGTACCCCGTGGTCAAAGCGAGCCAGAATTAGCAGATATGACGGAAATCGCCATTCACCGTTTTGAACTCAAGCACGCCTTAGCTCTCCTCAAAAAACGCAGCATGTGGCTGCTCTTCATCCAGGGTTTTGTGGGCGTTTTCCCCTGGCAGGTAATCACCTTCTGGTTCTTCCGTTACCTGGAAACAGAGCGGTACTATGATGAAAATGCCGTCATGATGACCATGGTTCCAGCCGTATTGGTACTCAGTTCTGGCTACATACTAGGGGGAGTGTTGGGAGATTACGCCTTCAAACGCACCAAACGCGGTCGCTTGCTGGTAGCCATGGGCGGCGTTTTGGCTGGGGCCATCCTCCTCAACATTACTATGGTCATTCCAGTAGAACAAAAACTTCTCTTTGGGATTTCCCTAGCGGCAATGGCTCTCTTCATGCCCATCGCCGCCCCCAACGTGGTCTCCACTGTCAACGACATCGCCCTCCCCGAGGTGCGGAGCACAGCCCTCTCCATTCAATACTTCATCGAGAACAGCGGAGCAGCCTTGGCGCCGACCTTGGCCGGTTTCATCGCCTTAAGATACTCGCTCGAGAGCGCCATTCTCTGGATTTGCGTGACGGCCTGGATTCTAGGAGCAATCGTTTTGGCCGGGGCCGCCTATTTCGTCCCCAAGGATATTGATGCCCTTCGGGAACAGATGGAAGTGCGGGCGGAGGAGGGACAAGTTACAGGTTAGGAGTTGCGAGTTACGCCATCCGCGAATATGACCACTCCGTGTCCCAAAAATGTCCCTCCTTTCCCTCCTCAGCCACTGGCGCGCTGACGCCTCATTTGCCCCCAATGTTACGGCCTGGAAGCGGATTCCGGCCCGGGTGGCGCGGCACGCACCCCTACCGGAAAACCTATCCCCCAGCCTGAGGCAGGCCCTCCACGAGCGGGGCATCCCCACCCTTTACGCGCACCAGGCCCAAGCGTGGGAAAACATCCACCAGGGACACAACACAGCCCTGGTGACGGGTACGGCGAGCGGCAAAACGCTGGCGTACAACCTCCCCGTCTTGGACTATCTCCTGAAAAATCCCACAGGGCGGGCCCTTTACCTCTTCCCCCCCAAAGCCCTGGCCCCCGATCAACTGGCTGAAGTCGAGGGACTGGCTCACGTGACCGCCGCCGCTTACGATGGCGATACGCCCGGCCACACCCGCCCCAGGGTACGCGCCAACGCGCAGCTCATCGTCACCAACCCAGACATGCTCCACGTGGGGATTCTCCCCCATCACCCGCAATGGGAAGCTTTTTTCTCACAACTGCGCTTCATTGTCATTGACGAGATGCACGTTTACCGGGGTGTGTTCGGCTCGCACGTGGCTAACGTCATCCGCCGCCTGAAACGGGTTGCCGCTCATTATGGCGCGTGCGGGTTACCGGGGCCGCAGTTCATTCTCACCTCGGCCACCATTGGCAACCCCCAGGAGCTGGCGCAAACGCTCATCGAGGAGCCGGTGAAAATCATAACCGAGGATGGTTCGGCGTGGGGGGAAAAACACTTTCTGATTTACAATCCCCCCATCACGGATGAAAAACTCGGCCTGCGGGTGGGAGCGCAAACCGAGAGCGTTCGCATTGCCAGCGACCTGCTGAGTTACGGCGTGCAAACCATCATTTTTGGGCGTTCTCGCCGGGGCGTGGAGCAAATGCTGCAACGACTACGCGAAATTTCGGGGGATGGGGCGGGGGAGATTCGCGCCTACCGCAGCGGATACCTGCCCCGCCAGCGGAGGGAGATCGAGGCCGGCTTGCGCGGGGGGGAGGTGCGAACCGTGGTGGCGACCACCGCCTTGGAGCTAGGGATCGACATCGGGGGGATGGACGCCGCCCTCCTGGCGGGATACCCTGGCACCATCGCGGGGACGTGGCAACAGGCGGGGAGGGCGGGCCGCAACCGGGGGGCATCACTCTCTGTTTTGGTGACATCTGCCAATCCCCTAGACCAATTTCTGGCCCGTCACCCAGATTATTTCTTCGAGCGTTCCCCCGAACAGGCCCTTCTAGACCCGAATAATTTGCTCATTTTACTCGACCACATTCGGTGTGCGGTTTATGAACTTCCGTTTCAGGCTGGGGAGTGTTACGGAAGTCTGAGCCGCTCCCAGACGGTCGAGTTTTTGGATGTACTCCAAGGGGCTGGGTCTCTCCATCATTCGGCGGGAAAATATTTTTGGATGAGCGACGAGTACCCCTCCGGCACGCTCTCCCTGCGCAGCGTGCCTGGGAAGCGGATTCTGCTGCGGGGCGAGGAAGATGGGAAGTCGAAAATCATCGGCGAGATTGACCAAGCCAGCGCACACTGGATGACGCATCCGGGGGCAATTTACCTCCACGAGGGAGAGATTTACAGAGTGGAAGACCTAGACCTGGAGCGGGGGGTGGCGGGACTCCAAGCCTGGGGGGCAGATTATTACACCGAGGCCAAAAAAGAAACCGAGGTGGCCTGCCTAGAAGTGCTGGGAGAGTCCCCCACACCAGGCGAGCCTCTCAACACCAGAGGGGTCAAGTATTTCGGGGAGATTTCGGTCACGAGCCAGGTGGTGGGCTTTCACAAAATAGATTGGAAAACTTATGAGAAATTGGGCTACGAAGAGCTAGACCTCCCCCCCACCACGCTCCACACCACGGGGTACTGGCTGGCCCTGGGGGAGGAAATCGTGGAAGAGTTGCGTGACGCCGGGGCATGGCGCTCCGACCCCAACGACTACGGCCCCCGCTGGGATGAAATCCGCCACAAAGTCCGCGCCCGCGACCATTATCGCTGCGGCGTGTGCGGAATCCCAGAAAATGAGCGACAACATCATGTGCATCATAAAATCCCTTTTCGGAGTTTCACCAATCGAGAAGAGGCCAACCGCCTGGAGAATCTCATCACTCTTTGCCCGCGCTGCCACAGCCGTGTGGAAAACGTGGTGCGCGTAAAAAGCGGCTTGAGCGGACTGGCCTACACGCTGGGACACTTGGCTCCCCTGCTGCTGATGTGCGACCGGCACGACCTGGGCCTTCACGCCGACCCGAAATCTCCCCTGGGGGATGGGCAGCCGACGGTGGTCATTTATGAGCAAATCCCAGCCGGGGTGGGGTTCAGCGCTCGTCTATACGAAAGGCATGACGAGTTGATTCGACAAGCGCACGAATTGGTCTCAGGCTGCTCGTGCCAGGATGGGTGTCCCTCTTGCGTTGGCCCCGGCGGGGAGCTGGGGTCGGGGGGGAAGAGGGAGGTGAGAAGGATTTTGGAAATATTGGATATTGGGGATTAGACTAATCCCTGCTCTCCTGGTTTCCTGATTGCCTGTTACCCACCAATCTACCAATACCCAATACCCAATATCTAATAGCCAATGAACACTCCCAACACCTATACCTACTGGCGCAACCTGATACTCTTTGCCCTCCTGACCCTGGGACTAGGCATCCTGGGGGTCTTCGTGCGCGTCAGTTACCAGGGAGCGCAACACTATCTCCACCCCAAACGAGCCTCACGCTCGCCAGGAGATACCCCTGCCCAGTTTGGCGTGGAGTACCAATCCGTCACCATCACCACCGGAGATGGCATTGACCTGGCCGCCTGGTACACGCCCTCCCAGAATGGAGCCTTGATATTGGTCGCGCATGGATACGGCAGCATCCGCGCTTCAAATATGCACGCCCTATTTGCCCGGCACAGATACGGCGTCCTCTCCTGGGATGCCCGTGCCCACGGTGAGAGCGAGGGCGAAATCTGCACCTGGGGAGCTTACGAGGTCCGCGACGTGGCCGCCGCCCTAGAGTTCGTGTCCCGACAGCCAGAAGTCGAACACATCGGCGCTTACGGTCAATCCATGGGAGCGGCTACTCTCATCCAAGCCACGGCTGAATATTCCGCCATAGAGGCCCTTAAGATTGAGGCACTCATAGCCGATAGTTCATTCGCCGCCATCGAAGACATGCTCATTAAAATGGTGTCCTATCCCCCACTGAGGCCCGGACTGCGCTTCTTTGTCGAGCTAGAAACCGGCCTGAGCGTGGACGATCTGCGCCCCGTGGACGTAATTGGAGAAATCAGCCCCCGGCCTGTGTTTCTTATTCAGGATGAAACAGATGGGACTGTTTTGTCAGATTTTATATATTGGCTATACGAAAACACCGGTGAACCACGTTTGCTGTGGACCGAGTTCGGAGCCGGGCACGTGGGGCTATATACGGCCTACCCAGATGAATATGAACGGCAGATGATTGCCTTTTTTGATCAGTATTTGCTTTATTTGCTTGGGGAGTGAGGAGTGAAACATGAAGAGTGAAACGTGACCAACAACATTTTAGCACTCCCCGCGCCCGCCACAAAATACCTTGACATAATTCACCTCTATCATATAATCTACCTGCTTAATAAAACAAGAAATTAACAAGATTTAGACCGTTCCTACCCGTGAAACGGAAATGCAAATACCTAATACGCAACACGCATCACGTAACACGCATCACGCTTCACAAATCAGATAACGCAGGAGAAAATACCATGACCCCCCTACCAAAACAACGAACCTCACGAGGGCGCAAGAATCGCCGCCGCGCACATGATGCCCTCAAGACCAGAGCTTTAGTGCAATGCAGCAATTGCGGTGAGAAGCGTCTCCCCCACCGCGTGTGCCCCAATTGCGGATTCTACAAAGGCCGCGAAGTAATAGAAAAATAAATTTCGCTTTTAGAACAAAAAAAACTCAAGTAGGCCGTGATTTTCGCGGCCTACTATGTTTTTAAGCCTCAATGCGTTATAATATTGGTAGACTGGTAAATTGGTAGACTGGGAGACTGGGAAATTGGGAAAGCGATTATCTAGCACAGCCAATATACCAACTTACCAATTTCACCAATACACCAATTTACCAACTTACCAACTTACCAATCTTAGGAGAAAAAAATGGCAGACTCAACCCGCCCTCCCGGAAAAACAACCATTGCCCCCAGTGTACTAGTGACCATCGCAAAATCAGCCGCCCTTCAGGTAGAAGGAGTGAGCCGGCTGGCACAACTCCCTGGCGGCGTGAACAACATCTTCAGACGCGGCCAAGGTGATGGAGTTCGCCTCCAGATCAAAGATGACCAACGCGTATACGCCGACATCTACACCATCCTTAGCAATAAGGTAAACGTCCGGGACACCGGCAAAAAAGTTCAACAAGCCGTCGAGCGTGCCATTTCTCAGATGGTGGGCATGGAAGTAGGATCCGTCAACGTCCACGTCGAAGACATCAATTACCCCGATAACACTATAACAGAGTAATTGGCCAGACATGAAAACTCGCACCAAAGCACGCGGGGTCGCATTACAAGCACTCTACGAACTAGATATCGTTCAGCACCCCATTGGCAGGGTACTCAAAGAACGTATTGATGCCGCAGCTTTAGACGAGAGCCACACCAACTTCATCCGAGAGATCGTGCTAGGCGTGTGGCCACTGGCCTCCAAGTTAGACGCCCACATCAGCGAACACGCCCCTGAATGGCCCTTAGACCAAGTCGCCATCATAGACCGCAACATCATCCGCCTGGCCCTGTGGGAATTCGCCGTCAATGGAGAAACGCCCCTAAAAGTAGCCATCAACGAAGCGGTTGAATTGGCAAAAACCTACGGCTCCGACAGCGCACCTCGCTTTGTGAACGGCGTCCTAGGCAGTTTAGCCGAACAAGTGAACGAACTCCAACAAGCTCTCAAGAGTGAAGAGTGAAACGTGATGAGTGATGAGTGAAACGTGATGAGTGACTCTCCCACGCGCCCATTCGCACACCTGCCCCTTCCCTCTTCCCCCTTC
>DAOUWT010000231.1 GCA_030666985.1 Chloroflexota bacterium | reverse complement strand
TTTTTCTTCGCCGTGGGGATTGTGCTAAGTCTGCTTTTATGAGGCAAGCTCATTTTTAGGAGAAAAACGAAACCAAAAGCTGCCCAGCGGACTGAAAGCAAATTCAGGGAGTCATTGATGGACCTCGCGCTTAACCTCGCAATCTTCGCCTTGGCAGCTTACGTCTTATTCGTCGCCATCATCGTTGCCTTGCTCGGTTTCCTTCTTGATAAGATCCTCAAGTCAGACAAGATGGGCAAGATGGGCTTATCAATATTGATAGCAATCCTAGCTTCTGTCCTTTGCATTGTTGCAGGTATAGTAGCATATCGAGCTGTTGTTTTCATATTGGAGTATAAGGCTGACAGTGCTGAGTGGAGGAACATGGTTGCTGCTCAGCGTTATGTCTTCCCAATATTTGTCTTGGCAGCCTTCGTCATCATCGTCGCTCTCATTGTTGCCTGGCTCGGTTATCTCCTTGATGGGGGACTGGGGACGATCATATTGACAGCCGCAACGACACTAGCCTCTCTCCTTTGTATTGGTGTCGGTTTTTGGGCAGGGATTGCCCATGGCTGGCGTTGGGGATGGGCTACAGCGCTGGGAACGGTGTTATTAGTCGGCTGGGTAGTCCCATTAATAGGGGGAAAAGTATTCTTCTCTCCGAAGGGAGCCAAATTAACAAGGTATTTCTGGTTTTGGTATGTGGCTCTGGGGACGCTGGTTTTCATCAACGCCACCTGGTTGGGTTTAGCAACTATTGCTTTGCCAGCCTTTATCTTATTAATAGGGGGATTATTTTTCTTTTCTCGTTTTCTTCTCCCCATCACTCCTGACCAGCGACGCCTAGCCTTCCGGAGCCTTTTGAGCTTTGCGCTGGGTACAAATTTCCCCTTTTACGTCATCCGCGATTGGAAAAAAGAGGGACCAAAAGAAAGGGTGGGGGGTAATACCTACGGTAAGTTTTTCAGCGGGCCGGGCGTTGTTCTCACTAGTTGTGATCATTTAGTTATCACAACTACACAAGTATTTGACCATATAGTAAGACCGCCAGGATTGGGCTTCACGGGCAAGTATGAACGATTACAAGATGTCGTTGACCTGCGTCCCCAGTTGCGGGCCTTTACTGTAAAAGCAGAGACCCAAGACGGCATCCCTGTAGATGTATTTTCCTTTTGGCCTTGTCAAATTGACACAGGGGGAGAAAGCCCCAAGTTAGGATCGTCATTCCCATACAATGAAGATAGTGTTTTTCAGGCTGTATACCTCCAATCACAAGATCATGATTGGAGACGAGACGATGCAGGACAGAGGCTAGAAGATGTAGACAAGATAGATTGGGATGATTTCCACGCCAAAGTTATTGCACCCCCAATTCTTAAAAAAGTGATTCTGGAATATACCTGTGACGAGTTATGCAGCCCAGGAGACCCCAGAGTGGATATTAGGGCCCGGATTAGGGGAGAGCTTGAAGATGCCTTGGAGCCTTATGGTATTCAAATTGTAGGAGGCGGGATAAGTGACTTGGTTCCCACTGACGAAGCCATCCAGCAGCGTATCGAAAACTGGAAAGTTAGATGGAAACGAGAGATTACTGCTGAACTTGCCGAGTTGGAAGCAGCTAAGTCACGTTATGAACCTGAAGTAATCCGTGCTCAAGTCATGTTAGAGCAAATTTCAATAATCGCCAGGAGTCTTGAGGATGTATTAGCCGATGACAACTTATCTCAACAAGTGATAGCCCTGCGTTTCATAGAATCTATTCAAGAGATGTTAAAACAAAGTCCTGACCTTGAGGCTGTCTCTCCAGAGGCATGGGAAATGTTGGCTTTGCAACAACGTCGCTTAGGTAGATAGCATTTGGAGTACTTTCGCGCTTCTTTATAGGACTAGGTGCTATGTTTAATCTTGAAAAATTCCTTGGATTTTGGTTCAAAATTATCCTGGTAACAGGGCTCCTCCTAGTAACGCTATTCTTTCTCAGTGTACTCACAGAGTCGTCGCTAGAGGATCTGATTTCTTGGTTCCAACTCAGTGTAGTCGCAAAGGCGTCGCAAGAGGATCTGACTTATTGGTTACACCTCAGTGCATTCGCAAAGTTATTGCGAGAGTTGCCGTTTTCTTGGTTCAAAGTTTTTTTTAACATGCTCCCAGGCTTGTTTGCTATTGGATTTGCTCTTTACCTTCCATCTCGTTACGTAGAATCTTTATATGACTTAGAAAACACAACAGAAGGTTTTAAATTTCTAGTGCGGTACGAGTTCGGTCGCCCTGGTTTTCGGCCTTTAGTGATTGTTGGCGAAGGAAGGATATTTGGAGGAGATGACACGATCAAAAAAATTGGCGGCCCCGCCGGATTGCTGGTTTTCGATGACAGCGCAGCTGTTTTGGAATGTGGCGGGCGCCTTACCAGAGTGCTTGGGCCGGGTTTTTATAAAGACCTTGCACCATTTGAAAGGGTGTGGGAAACTGTCGACATTCGGCCACAACGCTGGGAGTACCCGGTGGGAGCAATGACTTTGGAGGGCATCCCCGTGACGTGCATGGCTGATATACGTTTCAAAATCAGAGATATTGGGCAGGAACCGACGAAAAAATATCCTTATCCCATGTCCAAAAATGCTGTCCTTGATGCCGTTTCCTGCAAGTGGATTCGAGAATCTGATCGAAGTGAACCGGACAGACGCATGGAGTGGGATAAGCGCGTTATCATCAGTCATACAGAGGGAACGCTGCGATCCATCCTGGCTCGTTACCCTCTCAACCAGCTTATCGAGCCAACTGGACGGTGGGAGATACGAGAGCAATTAGAGCAAGCCCTCAACGAATCGGTACTTGGTTTGGGTGCCAAGATCATAGGCGTTGAACTCGGCGACATTACCCTAGAAGACGCGGCAACCCAACAATGGATAGAGAGATGGCAGGTTAGAAAGCGACGTGAGGCAGAGACTCTGATAGCCCAAGGTGAGGCAACAAGAACACGCCTTGAGGCAGAAGCTCAATCTGAAGTAAAGCTTGATATGTACCAACGCACAGCCAATATTTTGCGGGAACTGAAAAACTTGTACGGCTCAAACATCCCTCCCCGCCTGATAGCCCTTCGCTTCACAGACATGATACGCGAAATACCTGGTAATGCCCTGTATTTGCCAGACGATGTATTAAAAACATTGAAATCCATTGAAGAGCGATTGGCCTCAAAGCATATCTCTTTCGAGTCGAAACCCTAAAGGTCTAAGGCGAATGTACTCGCCTGCATGTAAGACCTTTAGGGTTTGTTTCATTCTCCCCTCACCTCCTCCTCCAAACCCCCACCCCCAGCACCACCAACCCCAGCACCATCGAGCCTGGACACAGGCTGCCTCCCGCGTCATCATTGGGGGTAGATGTTGGCTCGGTTGTGGGGGAAGATTGAGCAGGCCTGGCAGGTTCATCCACTGCAGCAGGGAGAATTTCGACCGCCTCCCCCTCACCGCTCACCACCTCGTAAACTTCCCCCTCGGCCACAAAGATGACGCGCTCCCCCAGGGCCAGGTAGTCGCCCCACTGGGGGCGGGCGGCCAGGAGTTCGAAGTAGGTCTCCGTGCCAAAGCCAACTTGCTGCGCGGACATTGTTTCAGCATCAAATGTGGTGTCAGTCCAGACGCCGTCTTGGAGCAGGAATGTTTTCTCGCCCACGTGCTGCACCACGGGGACCGATTCCCCTGTCTCGGCGTTGACTTGCTCCAAGCTGAGAGGAGCCGCCGAATCTGCTCCCCGCATGTCGCCCTCGGCTTCGGCTTTCTCCGCGGCGGGTGCGCCGACAACGGGAGCGGTCGGCAGGGCCATATACTCCTGGGCGGCCTCTTCACGCCCCGTGCTGGTGAGGATGTCGTCTTCTTGGATGAGGAATGAAGTGTAGGGCGTGATGATCCCGTAGCGCACGCTCAGGTCTACGATAGCGTTCACCCACTCCGCGTTTTCGCCGTGGAGCCGGATTTGCGTCAGCAGATAGCCGATCTTGCGCGTGGCCCACAAGCGGGGGATGAAGTCGTCTCCCCCGGCCGCGCAGAACACGCCCTCGTACACGAACTCCCGCCGCTCCCCGTTGACCTGTCCGGTGAGGGTGATGCGCGTCGCCTGGCTAGCCCCTCCAGCGGGGAGACGGTAGCGCCCCGTGAGGATGAGCTGTTCCCCGGCGAAGAGGTCGGGCAGGGTGTGCGGGTAGGTGTCTTCAACTATCACATCCCCGAAGTCCAGGGCAATATCGGTCAGCACGGGAGTTTTGATCTTGGCGTAGAGGGCGGAGACCTCCTCTTGGATGCTCTCGTGGGGGCGGACGTAGCCGGTCGCGCCGCGATTTTGCTCGGCCAGGGTGTCCAGCAAGAGGGTGTTGACATCGTTGCCAACGCCAAAGGGGAAGAGGCGCACGTTGGGGGATGTTTGAGCCTCCACGTTGGCCAGGATCTGCTCAACCTCGGTGACGCCTTCGGTGGGGAGGCCGTCGGTGAGGAAGATCACCACCAGAGGGCGTTCTCCTCCCCCCGGAGCGGTTTCCCCCTCCCCCAGGGCGAGAGCGTCCAGCAGGGCCAGGTTGATGTTCGTCCCGCCCAGGGCCTGCAATCCCCCCACCCAATCCGCCGCATCACCCGCCTCTGAAACGGGACGCAGCTCGCAGGCGTAGCGCTTGAGACCGGTGGAAAAGGAGATGACGCTGACGCGATCCTCCGCGTTGAGATGCGCCAAGACGCAGGTGAGGGGGGTCTGGGGCTG
>DAOUWT010000250.1 GCA_030666985.1 Chloroflexota bacterium | reverse complement strand
TCGGCGGCTTTATCCTCTATCAGTGTTGATATTCAGGCCAATGAAGCCGTTCAGCCCTTGACCATTGGTGGCTGGCAGCCCGTGGGGGTCGCCAAGAAAGCCATCCAAGCCCTGATCAATACCCTCAAATTCCTGGGGAACGTCGTCATCTGGCTGAGTTTATACATCTTGCCTGTCGTGCTCGTTCTCTACTTCCCTGTGCGTTGGCTCTGGAAAGGCATCAAGCGCTTGTTCGGGTTTAGGAAGTCCAAAAAAGGCAAGAAGAACAAAGAGCAACCCTCTGAAGAATAATTATTGACCCCTCTGCTAAAATAAAAAAAAGTGCTTGGCTCTCATAAACGAGCCAAGCACTTTTTCGTTACCTTATTTGGCATTGAGGTAAAAGTCGCACGTTAAGACCTGACAGGTTTTCAAGGATGCCCTAGATCAAGGATTTCGTCGCAAACTTCGGCAATTTAGGTCTCAAATGGTATTGTGGAAAACCTGTCAGGTGTGCCCACGCTCGCTGTGCGTACCTGTCGGTATGCGAGCCTACGGTCAGGGCATGCACAGCACACCAAATGGGCGCACGCCGTGTACAGCGTAATGTCTCACAAACAAACCCTGCACAATACCACGCTTAAGTGCAGTACTACCCATACAAAGAATTCAAGAAAAAACAATACATTTCCAACGAACTTGACCGTAACTTTGAGCTCCAACCTCTGTTGTACATAACCGAGTGCACCCGAAAGTCAAAAGGTAAAGGCAAAATTCAATGGAAAGCATGGACACGAACTCACTAGGTAAAATGCGCCAAACAACTCGCTTAGGCGGAGGAGAGCTTCGCATTGCCCGGCAGCATCAAAAGGGCAAGCAGACTGCCCGCGAGCGCATTGAGGCCTTGCTTGACCCTGGAACATTTTCTGAGATTGACATGTTCATCCAACATCGGGCCACAAAGTGGGGGATGGCAGACAAGCGACCCCTGGGGGATGGTGTGGTCACAGGGACAGGTAAAGTCAACGGGAGAACCGTCTACCTCTTTGCACAGGATTTCACCGTGCTAGGTGGTTCCGTGGGGGAGGCTCACGGGCGGAAAATCGCCAAGGTCATGGATTTAGCCTACCAGAACGGCGCTCCCCTGCTGGGCATCAACGACTCCGGCGGGGCACGCATCCAAGAGGGCGTGGATGCCCTGGCCGCTTATGGGAAGATCTTTCACCACAACGTCCGCGCCTCGGGAATCATCCCCCAACTTTCCATCATCCTTGGCCCCTGCGCCGGGGGAGCGGTTTACTCACCCGCTATCACCGATTTTGTCTTCATGGCCGAAGAGACGGCCCACATGTTCATCACTGGCCCCCGGGTTGTCAAAACCGTCACGCAGGAGGATGTTTCCCTGGAGGATTTGGGCGGGGCGGCGGTACACGCTGCACGCAGCGGCGTGGCTCATTTCACATCCCCCACCGAGGAGGGCGTTTTGGAGCAAGTCCGCTGGCTGCTGTCCTACCTGCCCCCCAACAACCTCACCCCACCCCCAGTCGTGGACGCTGGGGATGAGCCATCACGCCCCACCCCCGGGCTAGCCGGCCTTGTCCCCAACGATCCCAAACAGCCCTACGACGTGCGGGAGATTATCGAAACCATTGTGGATAACGGCGAATTCCTGGAAGTGCAGGCCGATTACGCCCAAAACTTGACGGTGGGCTTTGCCCGCATGGATGGGCACACGGTGGGCGTGGTCTCCAACCAACCCCAGTATTTCGCCGGGGTGCTGGACATCAACGCCTCCACCAAAGGGGCGCGTTTCATCCGCTTTTGCGACGCGTTCCACATCCCCCTCCTGACCCTGGTGGACACCCCCGGATTTTTGCCCGGCACCGACCAGGAACACGAGGGCATTATTCGCCACGGCGCCAAATTACTCTACGCTTATTCTGAGGCCACCGTTCCCAAAGTATCCCTCATTTTACGCAAAGCCTACGGCGGAGCCTACATTGTAATGAGTTCCAAACACCTGGGCGGAGACATGAACTTCGCCTGGCTTCAGGCTGAAATAGCGGTCATGGGCCCTGACGGAGCGGTCAACACCATCTTCCGCAAAGAGTTGGCCGAAGCCGCTGACCCTGAAGCCAAAAAGACAGAATTAGTACAAAATTATCGGGAAGAATTCGCCAATCCCTTTGTGGCGGCCTCTCGCGGCTATTTGGACGATGTCATTGCCCATGCGGAGACACGGGAACGATTGAACATATCTCTGGCCTTATTGAGAAATAAACGTGAGGAAACGCCCACACGCAAACATGGGAATATACCGTTGTGAAACGTAAAACGTGATGAGTGATGAGTGATGCGTGTTGCGTGTTGCGTGTTGCGTGAGGAGTGAGGAGTGAGGAGTGTTGCGTGATGAGTGATGAGTGACGAGTGACAAGTCAATGTCATTAAGTTAGTGGAACAAAGCATGTCATTTCGACGAGGTTTCGGCATGATTACCGCCGAATAACGAGGAGAAATCTTAAGTTCAGTCGGTCATTCACTCACGATGAAAAGATTTCTCACTCCGTTCGAAATGACATTGAGAAATGAGTGACTTCACGTTTCACGTCTTCACGTTTCACGTTTTCACGTATCACGTTTCACAATAGCGGGTGCATTGCACTTCACGATTTTTGAAGTGCGTTGCACCTGCGGAAGTAAGAAATTTATGAAAATTCTTGTCGCTAACCGAGGAGAAATAGCCGTCCGAGTTTTACGGGCTTGCCGAGACATAGGCTTGCCCAACGTGGCCGTGTACTCTGAGGCCGACAAGGACGCTCCCCACGTTCACTACGCGGATGAGGCCATCCCCATCGGCCCCACCCCCGCGGCGGAGAGTTATCTCAATATCCCCCACGTGCTCGAGGCAGCACGCAAGAGCGGAGCGACAGCCATCCACCCCGGATACGGTTTCCTCTCTGAGAATCCGAACTTTGCCCGTGCCGTGGAAGATGCTGGGCTGACCTTTATCGGCCCGCGCCCCAGGACTATGGAATTAATGGGCTACAAGCTCTCAGGCCGCCGCGTGGCAAAAGAGGCCGGTGTTCCGGTTCTTTCAGGGTCAAATAAACCCCTGGAAAAAGAAATATCCCCCGGCCTGAGCGATAAGGTACAATTCCCGATTTTGGTAAAAGCCGTGGCCGGCGGGGGGGGACGGGGCATCCGTCTGGCAGAGACAGCCAGCGACCTGGAATTGATGATTTCCATTGCCCGCAAGGAAGCTATGGCTGCCTTTGGCGATGATGCGGTTTATTTAGAGCCTTTAGTCCAGCGAGCCAGGCACATAGAAGTTCAAATTATAGGAGATGGGTGTGGGAACGTCCTCGCCATCGGCGAACGGGAATGTTCTATTCAGCGGCGGCATCAGAAGTTAATAGAGGAATCACCCGCCCACGGCTTGCCCTCAGAATTAAAACAAGGCATGTTCGAGGCTGCAATACGTTTGGCCAAATCTATGAAATATCGCAGCTTAGGAACAGTGGAATTCCTCTTAGGCCGCGATCATAAATTTTATTTTATTGAGGTCAATCCCCGCATCCAGGTAGAACATCCCGTTACCGAAATGGTCACCGGCTTGGACTTGGTAAAGGAACAGATTCGGGTAGCTCAAGGCCGCCCTTTGCGCTATGCCCAAGAGGAAATAGAACAACATGGAGCGGCTATTGAGGCCCGCATCCTGGCCGAAGACCCCTCCCAAGGCTTTATGCCCGATACGGGAGAGATCACTTATCTCAAAGAGCCGGGCGGCCCCGGTATCCGGGTAGATAGCGCACTTTATACGGGGATGCACGTTAGCGCAAATTACGATTCTTTGCTGGCCAAGGTCGTTGCCTGGGGCGAGAATCGGGCCGTAGCCATTATGCGCCTCCGCCGCGCTTTACGCGAGTTTCAAATTGGAGGCATTAGCACCGATTTAGAATTCCTCTTTCAGATAGTAGACAGCTCTAGTTTTCAGGCTGGCAACATTGATACAACTTATCTCGACACATTCCAGCCTCGCAAAAAGCCTGGTGAAGAATTATTAGAACAGGATATAGCTGTAGCAGCCGCCCTAAAAGCCCACCACCAGCGGGCAATCCCAGCCCAGGAGGATGCCGCGGAGCATAATCATTGGCAGACGATGGCGTGGCGCGAGCAGATGTGAAGTGAAGCGTGAAACGTAAAACGTAAAACGTGAAAAGTGAGGAGTCAATGCCGTTAAGTTAAGCAACCAGGTATGTCATTTTGACGAGGTTTCGGCGCGGTTTTTGCCGAATAGCGAGGAGAAATCTTGGGTTCAGCCTACCATTTACTTACGACGGAAAGATTTCTCACTCC
>DAOUWT010000207.1 GCA_030666985.1 Chloroflexota bacterium | reverse complement strand
TCTTCGGGAAAAACGCCCTCAGAATGACATAGCTAGTAAAGGGGAGTGACCAGTTACCTTGATCAGATAGGCAGCGCTCTTAGGGAGCGAGGAATTACCCTAAATGAACTTTTAGAGGATGGCGAGGAGATAAGGGCGGATATTTTCAAAGAGACGTACCCGGAACTGGTTGAGAAATATGAACTGAAGACAAATCTAAACGCTTCACATGCCTCTCTATGAGAGCAATTGCCTGGCGAATAAGCTCGCGGTTGGATTCAATTTGATGCCAACGGCTGGCCCCTGAAGAGTGCGGGAGGGAGATAATCCAACGCCCATCAACTTGTTTTTGGGTTCCAATGATCTCGGTCAGCTTGAGGCGGCGGGGGAAGTAGAGGCTGATGGCCAGGCGGCCAATGGGGATGATAACTTGGGGGTTTACAAGCTCAATTTCCTTGTCTAAATAGGGGCGGCAGAGTTTTTGCTCCGCGAGAGTGGGGACACGGTCACCGCTCCCGGAGGGTTGGCGTCCGGGGTAGCACTTGGTCACGGATGTCATGTATTGCGTGGCTCTAAACCAATCCTCCTCGATCCCGGCTCCGGCCAACCAACGGAATAGGCGCGTCCCGCTTCCGGCGTTGAATGGCCGTCCTGCTTCTACCTCTGTGATGCCTGGGGCTTGGCCAATGGTCATGATTTTGGCTCCCATGCTGCCTGAAATAACGGCGGGGGGATAGATTTCGTAGCCATCATCCCGGCATAAGGTGCAATGGCTCATGGTTTCGTGAAGTTCGTCTAATGTGCTTGCTTTTTCTATTTCCATTATTCTCCGTAATTGGTGGTTTTTTTCATAGAACGCGGATGACGCGAATCGGGCAGATGTACGCGGATTAAAACATTACTAGCACCCTCTCCCACAAGGGCGGGCCGAGAATTAGCAATCCTATTAGGACTGATATAAAAGCCGTGATTAAGACTGCCGCCGCGCTGACGTCTTTGGCGGTTTTCACAAGGGGGTGGGGTTTGGGGTGGAGCAAATCTAAGGCAGTTTCAAGGGCGGTGTTGAAAAATTCGGCGGCCCACACTACGGCCATGGTGAGGAGTATGACGGCCCATTCCAGCGGGGTGATGGAAAGCCATATCCCCAGGGCGAGAACGGCGATGCTGATGCTGGCATGAACCCAGGTGTTGGGTTGCGTGCGAAAGGCATACTTTATCCCCTGAAGGGCGTATTGAATGGACTGCCAGCGTGATTTTAGAAATGAGAACATGAGGATTCGTGATGAGTGATGAGTGACGAGTGAAACGTGATGCGTGAGGTCGCGTTTTCACGTTTTACGTTTCACTTTAAGTTGCTTCTATGTCTAAATCCAATTTTGCCAGGATTTCTGATTGACGCTCCCACATGCGGGATTTTTCGTTCGGGGTGGCGTGGTCGTGGCCCAGGAGGTGCAGGACGCCATGGACTACCAACAATTGAAGTTCTTCTCTCGCCGCGTGCCCCCGCGCTTGGGCTTGGCTCTCCGCCCGAGGGTAAGCTATCAGCACATCCCCCAGGTAACGCTCCCCCGTGCCGGGATCGACGTCCCCCGCGGGAAAGGCGAGCACGTCGGTGGGGGCGTCCACGTCCCGGTATTGGCGGTTCATCGCCCGGATCTGCTCATCCCCCACGACGAGCACCGCCAGGCCAAGTGGCTCTTCCTCCCCCACATCTGCTAAAGTAATGCGAACGGCTTGCTCGAGGAGGGTTTCATCTACCTGCTCCTGGAATTGCTCTTCAATCTCGATATGTATCATGCGTCCTTGTCTGGTGTCACGGCTTGACCGGCGACGGGAACGGTATCTGCCCCTTCTGACGCGGAATGTTTCTGCTTGACTTCGGGGTAATCGACGCGCGAGTGATAGGTGCCTTTGAGGGTGGCTGTGAAGGAATCGATAATTGTGCTCAGGTCTTTTAGGGTAAGGGGAGTATCGTCCAATTGCCCAGAACCAACCTGTTTGTCAACGATTTCTTTAACCATGGAGCGCAAGTCTTTTTCGTTGTCGGGGCGCTTGGCGCGGGCATAGGCTTCGCTGCCATCGGCCAACATGACTAGAGCTGTTTCTACCGATTGGGGACGCGGGCCGGGGTAACGAAAATCTGATATATCAACTTTGGTCTCATCACCATCTGCTTGGTTCAAGGCTTGGGTATATTGGTAACTAGTAAGCGATGTGCCATGGTGTTCCAAGATAAAATCGTGAATCCGTTTGGGTATTTTGTATTCGCGGGCTAATTTCACGCCAGCCGGGACGTGTTGAATAATATAATGGGCGCTCTCAATGGGGTCTAGCTCATCATGGGTATTGAGCTGGCCTGGGATTTGGTTTTCGACATAGAATGAGGCTAGTTTTGCTTTCCCAACGTCATGGTAAAGTGCTCCCACACGGGCCAAGAGACTGTTGGCTCCAATGCGCTCGGCCGCTTGCTCTACCAGGTTGGACATTTGCAGAGTGTGTTGGTAAGTGCCTGGGGCTTCTCGCAAAAGGTATTGCAATAGGGGGTGATCGGGGCGTGTCAATTCCATCAATTGCAAGGTGGTTGTTAATCCCAAGAGGGGCGCCAAGGTGTATTCAATTAGGATCGTCAATCCTGCCGAAGCGGCTCCGTAGAAAACAGATGCCCCCAATAATGTCAGTAATCCTTGCATATCCGTTCCGGGAGTGAGGACACGGTAGGCCGCCACTATGGTCGCCCCAGAGACGGCGATAAAGCTCCCTACTGGGATATAAGCAGCAATGCGCTGGGGTCGTCTCAGTGCCAGTACCCCTATGATTCCCCCAATTGCGTAATAAAGTGTCAAATCGAGGGGGTTCGGTAGACCATAGGCCATTAAGACGGCCAGGGGAATGGTGGTAAATAAGGCTGTTTTTCGATCGATTAAAACTGAAACTATCAACGAGTAGGCGGCTACGGGGAAAAGATAAGGTATTACAACATGACCGGTAATGGCCAGGCGTCCCAGGCCCAAAAAAACTATATAAAGGCTCGTTAATAATATTAGTTTTTTAGCCTGGTACGTTAGTTTTGGGTAGGCGCGGAAGAACAAAACTATCAAAACAGCCATCAGGAAGACAAGGGCTATCACTCCTGCGCGTGTTTCCAAATCCCCGTAGGATGTCATTAGGCCCACTTGTTCGAGGGCTTCAATATCTATAGCTCCAACAATTTCTCCGCGCCGCAAGATGGTCTCTCCCGCAGCAATGGAGCGGGTAACAGGGGAGGCTTCTTCCCGGGCCTGCTGGCGAGCGATTTCTGTTTGCTCCTCGCTGTAAAAGCTGTTCGGCAAGACGAAGGCGGCTACGATTTCGGAAACTATTTTCACCTCTTCTTCTGGCAGTGACAAGCTGACCCGGGAGGGCACGTTCTGACGGGCTTGTTCTAATTCGTACTCTCGGATGGTGCGTCTCATGACTTGTTCGAGAACCACGATGGCTTCCTGGCGCACCGACTGCCAGCGCACATCGCTGAGCGCTAAAATGGCCGGGGCCGTCTCTGAGGCGAGGCGAATACCTTCTAAAGTTGTCAGGTCTGTTAATTTTTGTTCCGGGGTGGCGTATTGATCCTGCCGGACTGTTTCGACGAAATTCAGGGCTTCTCGCAACTGTTTTAGCTGTTGGCGGGCAACCGCAGTGTCGGAGTTAGTATATATTTCTGCTACCGACTCTGCCGCTTCTTCTCTTTTTTGTTCTGTGAGCACTTCGCTCACATAGCTCACGGCGTGGGGGGCAAGGATATCTTGAGGGGCTACTTCGTCCTCTATTACAGAAACTGTGGAAAGAGACTTGGAAAGAGGCCAAGAGACGGCAAACCAGCTCAGGCCTGTGGCGATGAGCAGTGTGAGGCTCAGGAGAATATAGCGGCGAATAGAATTCAGACGGTTGTTATTTGACATGGGTTGGATGTTGGATATTGGATATTAGATATTGGATATTTGCGGACGGCTACTATTCAATCATCTCGCGTACCAGCTTGTTAGCCACGCCGCCATCCGCGCGGCCCTTGATTTTGGGAATTAACGCTCCCATCACTTTGCCGATATCACGCATGGACTCCGCACCAACCTGGGCCACAACCTCCTCGACCAGCTTTCGGAGTTCCGCTTCGGTCATGGCTTCGGGCAGGAATTCTTCTAGGACGGCGATTTCAGCTTCTGCTTCCTTGATCAGGTCTGGGCGTTGGGCCTGTTCAGCGCCTTCGATGGTCTCACGGCGAGCTTTGACTTCTTTTTGTAGAATACCTAAAATCTCTGGCTTCTCTAATTCTTCCCGTTTCTCAATTTCGGCGTTCTTTATCTCAGCCAGGGCCATCCGCAGTACTTTTTTGCGGAGCTTATCGCTGGATTTCATGGCGTTTTTCAATTCTTCTCGTAATTGGGTTTTTAAATTCATAGTCACTCCTTAGTGAAACGTAAAACGTGAAACGTGAGGACGTGAAACGTGAAGACGTGATTCACACATCACGCAACACGCATCACTCGTCACGCATCACGTTTCACTCCTCATCCCATAGGATACTTCATCTTTCGTCCACCAATCAAATGGAGGTGCAAATGAAAAACAACCTGATTGGCATCTGGGCCGTTGTTGATGATCAAGCGATAGCCTGATTCCGCTATCCCTTCTTCCTCGGCCAACTTCTGGGCTACGGTGAACAGATGTCCCATGAGTTGTTCATCTTCTTCCGGGAGATCACTGACCGCTTCAATGTGTTTATTTGGGATGATGAGAATATGGGTCGGGGCAACGGGGTTGATGTCCCGAAAAGCGGTCACTGTTTCATCGCTGTACACCGTGTGGCTGGGTATTTCACCGGCAACGATCTTGCAAAAAATACACTCAGTCATCTTATATCTCCTCTTGTATCTCAAAAAGTGAAACGTAAAACGTGAAGCGTGACACGTGTTGCGTGAAACACGTGTCGCAATTGACTATATTTATGAAATCCGCATAGGCAGCCCCCTCCCAGCCTCCCCCAAATGTGACGAAGTGCGTGTCAAATTTTGGGGAGGGGCAGAATCTCGTGCGCGAAGTAATTCCT
>DAOUWT010000407.1 GCA_030666985.1 Chloroflexota bacterium | reverse complement strand
GTTGATAATGAGAGGCGTGTCTTCGTCAGTTGTATCCCTCATCGCTAAAATAATTTCATCCAATCCGGTCGCGTCTATATGGGGGATAAAGCGTCCAAATGCACGCAAGCCCCAAGCTGTAGCCCGGATGGGAAGCGGAAAACTAAGGGCGATGCGTTCCGGCTTTTGGCCCGTTTTCTGGTGAACCCGGAGGTGCAGCCAGGGAGCGGTGCGACTCCCCCACGCCAGGGCCAACACGCCCACTCCTAGCAAGAACGGGAACCACGTGCAGGCAAACCAGAAACCTAGCCCATTGGCGCTCCACGCGCTGAACATCAAGAAGCCGCTGAGCACAGTGATGCCCACCCCAATCCACAGGGGGATCATCCACCATCGCTTCCATTTGCGCAAATCCTCTGGATCGGGGGGAGGGGGAGCGGCCTCTGCGCTTGGGGCTTGGTCATCGTATCCCGAAAGGTTTTCCCCACCCCCAGCGTCCAAGGCGATTCCCTCCCCGGAGGTCTCTATTGCCTGGAGCAACTTAAGGCCTTCTTCGGGAGTAATCGTCCCCGCCTCGATCATTTCCAGAATTTGAGTTCGTTCCTCAATTGATGTCATGGCTATACCTTCCCTTCCAAAGCCGCTAGCAGGTCGTTGGCTTGGTCGGTGGTGATCTTTTTCTCCTGGAGCATTTTCAAGATCATCATGCGCTCCTCATCCGAGACGGCTCTAGCGGCCTTTTCTTTGCTAGCGTACATGGCTTCAACATCAAATTCTGCGGCTTTGCGTTTCTCTCGTCTGGCGCGGCGGGCCGCTTTGCGTTGAGTTTGAGCCAGCTTGCGTTGCAGTTTTGCCTGTGCTCTTTGGACGCTTTGTTCCGCGCGTTGCTGCGCGTTCTCAATACGCTCTTGCACTTCCTGGGCCTTTTCTTCTGACAATCCAGCAAGATCCAACGTTCCTGCGAGATCAGAAAGATGTGTGTTCAGGTGCTCTTCCATCAGGCCGAGTTGCTCTTCGATTTGTGCGGTCGTTTGTTGAGCAATGTCCTCGAACATGTTCTCCATACCGGCAAAGGCGTCAAATTTTGACGTGCCAAAACCCACCTCTGGGCCAGTCGCCCATTCGCTCCCCTCGCTGGTCAGCAGAATCTCTCCTCCCGCCGATAGGGACACAGAGGGGCCGCCTTCGCCCAACGTTAGGCTATGCACCTTTTCCAGAAGTGTTTGGCTGTCTTCTTTTAGATTGATTTGGATTTTCTTGGCCCGACTTTCAAGCTCGAATTCAGCATTGACGTCTTCGGGGATTTTAGCGAAAATATCACCTCCGGCCTGGATAGAGTAGGCTTGCCAGGGGACAGGGGAAAAAGCCACCACGGTCTCTCCTCCCACGGCAGCTTCTATCCCTCCGCTGATTTCCCGCAAGTTGAGATCGCCTCCTACCGCTTTGGCCGAGAATTGCCCGCTCAGGTCTTGGAGTATGGCATCTCCTCCTACGTTTTTGACTACAAGGTCACCCTGAACACGCTTGGCGATAAGGTCTCCGCCGGCAGAGTTGATTGTCACTTTGTTGACATCGCGAAGACGCAGGTCGCCGCCCACCGCGTTCAGGCTCAACGCGCCGTCTAATCCCTTGATGGTAGCATCGCCGCCCACGTTTTGGACTTCGACTGGAATATTGTGGGGCAGCCGCAGGATGCCATCTCCCGCACAGCGCAAACTGAGGACATCTTCTTTTATACTGTCGTTTTCGGTGAAGCCTTGCATTTGTAATTTGACCCGTTTCCAACCCCTGAGGGTTAAATCTCCGCCCACGTTCTCGATCACAACGCGAGTCTTTTCATCTATTTCTAGTGTTTGCAGAGTCATGCGGCCTCCTCGCCCTGATTCAAAATCTTTAGGGCCTCTTCATAGCTAATATCGCCGGCGTTCAGTTCATCCAGAACCTGGCGGCGTTTTTCTTCGGAGAGGGATGGGGCT
>DAOUWT010000056.1 GCA_030666985.1 Chloroflexota bacterium | reverse complement strand
GATGAGAAAGTCGTCATCTCCGCGGACTACCTCCCTGCGGGGACGTATACTTACACATATTTGGTGCGGGCTAGCACGGTGGGCATGTTCCATGTCATTCCACCTACGGCGCAGGAGTTTTATTTTCCTGAGGTTTATGGGAGAGGAGAGGGGAGTTTGTTTACTGTGGTAGAGTAATGGAACGCGGATGACGCTGATTCGGCGGATTCTCGCGGATTAAAAAACAAAAAAGGACTAGCGTATAATATGCTAGTCCTTCTGGTTTAATAAAGTCATTTCGCTTGTCACATTTTCAATATTGCATCTACAAGTTCATCTGCACCTGTAGATGAATTTGGGAAATTCCTCCAATTATTTTCAGAATTTTTTCTTAATTTACGAGCATTTTCAATGGCTGTCTCTGTTTTATCGCCAATATCATTATAATCAACCACTTTCTCATAATTTGGCAAGTACTTTTTTAATTGAGCCGTTACTTTGTCTGCATTCATAAAAGGTTGATCAGTACACTCAAAATGCAATAAATACCAATACTCAAAAGCAGGGTTTGTGATTGCTAGGTTTAGCTTTGATATTCTCGCTATGTTTACTGCTTGAGAAAATGTAGGATTGGTTCCTTTTTGCTCAACATCAATAATACACCAAACCTCATCGCCCGTCTGTAAATCTGTTTTCTCTCGTACAGCTCTGTTTACTACGGAAATAGGCGCATTCTGGTCATGTATAACTTTTAAAGACAGTGATGGTATTCTCAGGTTTTGCCTCATTGTTTCAAAATAAAGCCGCTCTGTCTTTTCTCCCTCACATACAACAACTATGACTTTTTTAGGCGTTTTATATCCTCGTACTCTGCTTAAATCTTTAACTGATTGAGATTTTCCAGTTTTTCGTCCAGAGGGTTTTGGTGTCCTAGCCAATTTGGAAAACCTCCTTGGGCACAATACCCAAAAACGGAATTGCGCCATACCTGCCTTGAAGGTATCCTTTTTCTAAAGCTTCATCTTTTCGTGGACTGTAATCTAGCAGAGAATAAATATGAGAAGAAGCATCCTGGTCTTTTTCAACAAACCATATTTGATCACGACGAAACAACGATAAATTTAATAATGTTGTATCATGAGTGTTGAAAATTAATTGTGCGCCTTTTGTGTTTATAGACGGATTGTGAAATAAGTTCACGATTGATTGAACCAGCAATGGGTGGAGACTACTATCTAATTCATCAACAAATAAGACATGCCCATTTAACAAAGCATCTAAAATAGGAAAGCTTAACGCAAAGTATTGTTGCGTGCCAGCAGATTCTTCTTCTAAGGATAATGGAATTGAAGTATCCCCAATAGTATGCACCATCTCCACTTTAAGAACAATGGGGTCTTCATCAAGTTCTATATTAGCAACTTCTGCAGCGTCTTCTATAAATGTTCTCAACGCTTCCGTAAAACTAACTATCTTACTTGGTGCGTCATCAGGTAATTCTTTGTCAAAATTCATTCTTACTTCAGTGACTTCGATAGTATTTATTCCAAAATCAGCGAACTTAATTAATTCTTGAATTTTTGCCAAATATTCATCATCTGTCATAAAATGAGAAAACATTCGAGAATTAAGATCGCGAGCTTTTACACCATACAGTTTTTCAATAAACCATTTATATACTTTTACAAGCTGCGGGGTATTAAATACTGCGCCTGTGGATAGGAACAAAGAATTGGGACCGGTGAGCTCTTTTAACTTATTCTTTTCACCCTGAAAGTACGTACCGAATTCGTATAAGCTTTTATCAGTGCTTTCTTGATATTCCCGATAGAACAGTTTCCGCACACGCCCTTTTGGGTAAGACATCAACCATTCTTTGAGTACACGCTCTCGAGTAACTACAAAACCATACTGATATCTAACATTTTCTTGAATAAATGCAAATTCAAATTCAACTGGCTCAGATTTACTGTCAGCATCAAGCATAAATGGTTTGACAGGGATTTTCTTACTAGGGCCATATTTAGCTGATTCTCGGATAAATCTTGTACAAAAATTCAAGGCGTCCAAGACAGTTGTTTTACCTGATGCATTTGCACCATACATAACAACGCTGCGCAGTAAGTTCAAGTCTTTTATATTGTCAAGTTCAATCACATTATTAGTGTATTTTTTATCTTTACTAGCAACCAAGCTTAACACTTGCTCGTCCCTAAATCCCTTAAAGTTTTTAAAGCTAAAATTTATTAACATTGTCTCTCTCCTTGATTTATAACTCCATTTTACAGTATTTCTGCAAAAAAGTCAAGTTATTTTTGTTTTACATGTATTGCAATTGATAAACAAAGTTTGATATTGCTTTGCCAGAAAAGGTTTTTCATCTCCAAGATGCTTTGTAATATGAATTTGACGATAACCCATTTTCATTAATGCTTTTCTCTGATATCGTTGTTACGCTTACCATTCACATTTAAGAGTCAACACCATCGCTAACTTGCAGCATCACCCTCCGGCGGGAGATCGCAAAGGGAAAAACCGCTCCAATGGGCACGGGGAGACTACAACGAATTTGGAATAACGAATCCGCGGCCCATATCCGTTTTTTTCTCCATCCGCTGTAGTTGTATGAAAAAACCCCCTACCCTGTTACCGAGAAAAGAGAGAAATGATAAGCGATCTCACCCTTGATCAACCCCAACGTATCATTTCCATTTTTGACATTCCCATTCGAAGACTGAGCCGTCCAGGCCACGTGCCGGGAACTTCCGGTCCCGGAGTACCCCGTTAGCCTAAAGGTCGCATTAGGCAGCATTTGCTCGAAAACCGAAGCATACCATTTCTTTATGGCACTTTTTCCCTGAATGGTGCGTGAAGGGGTAATGTGAACAGCTGTAGAGGTATAGAGCTTCACCACTTCATCGGGGGAATGGCTGTTGAGGGCCCTAATGTAGACTTCAGCTATGTCTGTTGGGGGAGGTGGGGCGATTTCCCAAGGGAAGTCATGAATAGTCCGCCACACATTCGCGGGGAGTTTTAGGCGGCAGTTTTCCCACTCCCAAAAATTGGCCGCTCTCAAATTGAGAGATTTAGCCATTTTCAGAAATTCTTCCACCTCCCCAGCGGTGGGCGACCACCCCCACTCGGTAAAAGCTGCCCCTGTGGGGATAATAGGCGGCCTGTACTTCATGTTCTGGAACTCGCGCACACTGCGTCTCAATTGCTCTCCTGGGTTATGCGCTTTCAGCCAATAAACCTGGGGCATGTTATAGTCGCACTTGGACAAGAAAACATCCCAAGGCAATTTTGGGTGGTAAGAAGGATAACGATAAGAGCTTAAAGCAAGCGGCACATTCTGTACGTTATTAGTTAGCAGGTTCATAAATGTTCGCGCGGCTGGCTCTTTATCGCCTTGGGCATAACTACCTTCGGCGTTGATGACGTATCCATCCAGGTCTAACTCATGGATGCGTTGAATAGCCTTTTGGGCCTCTTCTTTGGGTTCATCCCCATACACAAAATGCCATCCCCATACCTCAATCCCAAACTCACGCAACTTTTTGGCTAGAGGAGGTACAAGGTCACTATGATGATCCCAATCGTAGTTATAAGTATAAGTCCCATCGGCAATTTTAATGAGCACATGGCTAAAATTGGCGGCAGCGGCTTTTCCGGCTATTTCATCCACATCGCCATGCTCGCATTTTTCAATCTTCCAAATATAAAATCCTTTGCCTTGTAACATCTTTCCTCCTTGATTTTGGTATGTTGGGAAATTGGGTATTGGGTATTAGGTATTAGGTATTAGGGATTGGTGTCACGTCCTCTGCATCTTTTGCATCTTTTGGCTCTCCGCACCTGTTCTCCTGCTCCCCTGCTCCCCTGCCCTCCTGCTCCCCTGCCCTCCTGCTCCCCTGCCCTCCTGCCCCCCTGCCCTCCTGCTCCCCTGCTCCTCTGCCCTCCTGCTCCCCTGCCCTCCTGTTCTCCTGCTCCTCTGCCGCCTACGGGGTCGGAGATGGCGTGTTGGTATCAGTTGCTGTGGGAGCGGTGGTGGGTGTATCCGTTGGGGGGATAAGGGAGGGTGTGAGCGTATCGGTGGGCGTGAGGCTTGCCGTGGGGGTGGGCGTTATCGTGGGCGTGAGCGATGGGGTGAGGCTTAGCGTGGGCGTGGGGGAGGGGCCAAGCGTAGGCGTCAGCGTAGCCGTCAGCGTAGCCGTCAGCGTAGCCGTGAGCGTGATCGTTGGTGTCGCGGTTTCTGTGGGGGGGACAACTATGGTGGGTACATTAGGCACATAAATTCTTTGCCCAGCCCGAATATATGTTGAGCTTCCCATGCAATTGGCTACCTGAAGCTCCCATACAGTAGTGCTAAAAGCAAGACTCAAGCGGTACAAGTTATCATCTTCTTGTACCGTGTAGAGAATCCAGCCGGGAGGGGGGCCGCATGGCGGAGATGGCTGGGTAGGTTCTATCTTGGGAACGTAGAGGGTTGAGCCAGGATGTATCTGGGAAGATAGTAAACAATTGGCTTTGGCGAGTATATCTGGGGTGGTATGGTAGATTTGGGCGAGACTTTCTAGCGTGTCACCCACTTGTACGGTGATCTCTATCCAGCCGGGGGGAGGGGGGCAGGAGGTGGGCCGGGGAGTGGCAGAAGACTCCGGGGTAGGACTCTGCTCAGGGTTTGCAGTCTCACCCCCCATGTCAGAGGGTGTAACCTCCCCCACGGTTGGGGATACCACCACGGTTGGAGAAGCGCTAGGGGATGGGGATACCGCTATCCCCATCCCAGTCTCCCCCTCGGCCAGCGAAATTGCCAAGCTCCCCAGGACAAGTCCCCCCGAAATGAGAGCCGTTATTATCCCTGTGAATACCTGCCGGTAATTGCTCATACATCATCCATCTCATCGGCCGCCAGAGGAAGCAGCAAACTAAAAGTTGCCCCAACCCCCTCTTCACTATCCACCCAAACACGACCTTGCTGGGCTTCCACCAGGGTTTTTACAATCGATAATCCTGTCCCCTGATCCCCAACTCCTTCAACATCTGCTGTGTTGTAAAGCCGTGAGAAAACGCGCGGCATTTCATTAACAGGAATACCTCCCCCCTGGTCTGCTATCTGTACGAGAGCAAAGTTTTGTTCGCTCAACTCATCGTAATCTCTGGCTCTAATGAGAATTTCTCCTTCGGGAGGAGTTACGCCGCTGGCATTTTTGAGCAGGTTGAGGAGAATTTGGTGCAGGCTGTCTTGATCTATGAGCAGCTTCAGCAATTTTTTGGGCAGATCAACTCGCATGGAAATCTGTTTTTCCCGAATCTGAGCGCTAATTTCGGTAATGGCGTGGTCAATGGCCTCGCTCAAACTCACTGCACTTGGGTCAAGGGAGAGGGATTCAATGTCAATGGCGGCTTCTTCTATTACAGTATTCAGCAGCGCTCTTATGCGTTCGGTGGATGCCCTAATTCGCTCTAAGAACTGTCTTTGCAGAGAGCCTAGAATGCCGACCGATTCCCCTAAGAGAATGTCCGTGTATCCCACCATAGAAGCGAGGGGCTGGCGCAGCTCTTGGGTCAGGGCTGAAACCGACTTCATTTGAGTCTCAGATAGTGCTCCCGCCTCTTTAGATTGTCTTTTGAAGCTTTCGAGCTTTTGATCAGCTTCTACCAGTATATTCTTGAGGCGAGCGACTTCTCCCAGGGCTAACTTAAGCTCCTTTTTCAATTGTTTGTCGGGTGCTGGGAGGGCACGCTTGCCAAGTTTTTCGAGTTGTTCTTCAAGCTCTGTTTTTTCGACTTCTAAATTAGCAATTATTTCGTGTGTTTTTTCTTGCGCATCCTGGAGCTTCTCTAGCTTTTGAGAGCTGTCTTGGGATCCTTCGGCTTGCTTTTGGAGCGAGTTGACCTTATCGTGGAGAGTTTGGGTATGTTCTCTGGTTTCCTCTAACTCTCTTTGAGCGCTTTCTAGTATTTGTTGTGTGTTGCTAAGTTGTTTGCGTAAGGCGGGGGTTTCGGTATCTCTGGCGAGGGCCTTTCGGATTGCTTTTGTCAGATGGATGATATATTCTTGGTCGGCTTTGCTCCAACTGCGGTTCGAGTAAGGCGATAGTAATATCAGGCCAAATTTTTCCTCTTCATTGGTGAGAATAAGCGGCGCTGACAGCAAGTGCCCGGCCCGGCCCAGCCGCAACAGCTTGCTCAAGTTGAGAAAGTCTTGGGATGTGCTGCTAGCAGGGAGGCGCAGAGCTTGTCCCCGGCGGAGGGCGGTGGCGAGGAGGGGAAGTTTGCTGCTAGAGATAGATATGCCTCCCAGTTGCTCTTCTCTAATCAGGTCATACCCGCAGACAACGTGCATTTTTCCTCGATCATCAGGGGTGGATATCAAAAGACTTAAATCGGCCAGCATAATTTGCGAGCTTAAGCGGGTGATGGTCAGTTGAAGTTCTTCCGGGGGGGTTTCTGGGGAGATATTGAAGATCCCTTCCAGGATGTGGGATTCCACGTTATAGCGGCGGCGTTTGTGGATCAGGAGAGGTGTTTGCTGGGAGGAGGGGGCGGGAGCGTGGCTGGGGGTGGGGCTAAACCGTTGGGGGAGGGGGAAAAGCAGGGGATAGGCCGCCATCTGCGCGAGACGCACCACCCCGGGGAAATCGCTCCCCGCTGCGGGAAGGGCCAGGTGGAGGGCGTGTCCCCCGGCCATGACGCCCAGCATGGTGAGACCGTATCCCCACCCGTTGGGGCGGCGCATAGCGACCAATCCCCCTCCCAAAAGGAGGACGAACAAGGCGGCCACTTCCCAGACGACATTGAACCATGTCGAGTTATATGGCGTCCCGGCGGCTTGGGCTGACCCCCATACGTAATTGAAAATACCCAGCACCAGGGTCACAAAGCCTAATAAGAGGCTGGCTATGTCGGGCGTCTGGCTAGGTTCTGGGAAACACCACAGCCACACAATGAGGATGATGCCCAGTATAGTAATGACCCGGTCAAGGATGGGGAGCAGAGCCTGCGGGGGCGTGATCCCTTGCCAGACGAGGCCCGCTCCCAGGAAGAGGGCTGCGCGTACCCCTAGCAAGAGCGCCAAACCAATCACCATCCGCCGCCCCTGGGGAAACTCGCTTTGACGCCAACTGCTCAGGGCGCTTTGTAATGCTCCGGCAGCCGCGAAGGCGAGCACCAGGTGGTAGGTTAGGTTACCCGGCGGGGTGGTAAGGATATTGAGAATTTGGTGATATAGGGAACCCATAGTCGTTATGTCTCTTGGCTCAAGGTTATATGAGGAGTGATGAGTGAAACGTGAGGCGTGTTGCATTGCAATTAGATTATAGCATGGGTTTGAAAGTGGGCAAGTCCCCGGATTCCTAATTCAATTCTGCCTCGCTCAAGGGGGAACGGCAGTCGTCCCGGATTCCACTCCGAGGCGGGAGGGCTAAGTCAGCCAGCTTTTACCCAGGCCAGCAGTTTGTTGACGGAAAAATGTTTTTACTGTTTCCCAGGAGACCTCTTCGATCAAAGAGGGTGGCTCTTCTTGTTCTGCGCGTTCAAAAAAGGCCAAACGCTTGGCTATCTGAACTTCAAAATCGCGGATGCCAGTGTATTTTTGTGGGGCTAAATCAAGCAGTTCTCCCAGGGACATCTTCTGGCAAATGGCATAAAGGTCATGGAAATCTTTCCGGCTGGCGCGTGCCAGCAACGCATCTAATTTCATCAAACCAATATCGGCCATACCTGCTAACCGCACATTATCTGCAATAGTAAAGGGGGAGACTAAAGGATAACCATAGCCGTAAAAGCCAACCCGCACACCACTTGCCAGGAAAACCAAGTTACCCCAAGATGTATCAGTCAAGATAGGTTCAAAAGGTTTTAGAGCGTCTGCCAGGGGTTGGCGGACGGAGGGGATATCTACGGTTGGTGAGAAGAAATCTAAATCGAATGAGCGGCGGTGACCTAGTTGGATAGAAAGAGCCGTGCCTCCTGCCAAATAGAAATGGGCGCCGATTTCGGTCTGAGCAAAGGATATCATCACTTGGCGCATTTTCGAGGTTACTGTCTCCCAAAAAATGTGTTCTTTAGAGTGAGTGACCATCATGTCTCCTCAGACAGATCAAGCACTAATTTCCAGAAGGTCAGATGCGGTTCGGGTAATCCATAGCTCCCCCACTGGCGTATCCAGGCAGCTATCTCTTCCCGTGAGTAAACGTGGAAGAGCCAGCGAATTTCAGCGCGGTTGCCATATTGCAGTGTGCGTTCGATGATCGTGGCCGCAGACCGCTGCAAGTCAAGACTCGCCAGGTCGTACTCCTGGAAAAAGGGTGCGAGTGATTCTGGTATTAATGACGAGATATCAAGGCGTGTGTGATAGGGCATGTAAGTCTTTTTCTCGATTTTTGGGGGTGGGGCTGAGACTTCCGAAGTTTTTGTAGTGCAAACTTCGGAAGACTTTGTCCCCGTTTTTGAGATGATACCATTTTTGCTACAAGGAAATTATACCGTAGATTTAGGAAGAGTGAGGGGTGACGCGCCTCCGTTCGGTTTGGAAACCTTCACTATGCGTTTGATGTCAAATGCGATTGCCCTGGATACCTCCAGTAGTTTGATAGACTTTAACGGCCTAGTCTAGTAGAATAGCCACCGTGACCAACGGCAATTAGAAACCCCTGTAACCCCTAGGAACGCGGTTCCTTTGCGAAGCATCCCCGTAGAGGGACGAGGAACCGCGTTCCTGGGGGACAAAAAGGACTAACACCATTATGCTCATTGACACATTCTCACGCACGAGACGCAACCACGGCCTGGAACACGCTACCATGAACTTTTTGAACTCACGTTATCCTAAGCGGGCCTTTGCCGGGCATTCCGACTGGCGCGGATTTTGGATAATGGGAGAAATCTCCACTGAAGAACTCCGGGAAGTGGTTGAAGGCGCCCTCCAGGCCCTGCGGTCGGGACGGCAGGAACTGGCTATCCATGCCAATTGCGGCACGAACATGGTCGCTTCGGGAACAATGGCCGGCTTGGCGGGAGCGGTGGGGATGATGGGTGTTGGAGAAAAGCCGCGTGACAAAATGGAACGTATTCCCAGGGTGGCGGTCTTGGCTACGCTGGCACTGATGCTTTCCCGTCCCCTGGGGCCGTTCATCCAGAAACACCTCACCACCAGCGGTATCCCCCAAGGGTTAGAAGTGGTCGAAATCTCCCGCCACAAGAGGGGAGAGATGACCGCTCACCGGATTAGTACTCAAGGTTAAGTATATGTCATATAAATCTGTTGATGAGTTACAAAAAGCTTTGACTAAAGATGTATTTGGCTACGCAAGTTCTTCAAAAAAGGCTGCTGGTAGGGCGTTGGGAACTATTGTAGAAATAATTACATTCTATCTATTGAAATCATGGGAACTAAGTAACTCAATTTCAATTGAAACCAGAATTCCCGAATACGGTAATTCAGCCATAACTCATAATGTTGAATATTCATTTCATCCAATTATTTCTCAATGGTCAATTGAATATCCGAATAATGGAAAATCTTTGACGGCTTATAGATTGCTTAAAGAATTAGCGAAAAAAATCAACACGTCGAAATTTCAAAGAAGCAATAATACTTTGTTGTCTGTTCATGGAATATTAAGAAATTCTTGTACTATAGCATTTAGCAATGATACTTACCTAGTTGCATCAATTTCTGAATTTAATGAAAAAAGCTTTGTGGTTAATATTACAGAACAAAGCATTTCTCCTTATGCCATTTTTGAATGTAAAAGAGTTGGAGTAGAAGGTGGAATGAAGAAAGGCCCCCAAACTATTGAAAAAGCTAAACAAGGAGCTTATGTAGCACGATCTGTATCCTCTCTTCAGAAAGTCAGATTATCTACAGGGGAGATTTATGGAATAATTTATATTGATAGGAAAATATTTAATACAGGCCCGTATTCTAATTTACTTGAAGAGTTTATCAATACAGATGATGTCTACCTGGTTCGAGATTTTATTTATACCGTGGGTGTGGTTAGTAATCATGGAAATTGGTTTAGCACAGAAGATCAGAATAAAGAAATGAAAGTATTAAATCAATCTTATGATAGATTGATTTTCTTAACTGATGAGGGTATTACAACATTTGTAGAAGAATTATTAATTGATGCCCCAAAAGAATACAGCAATATTAAAAAAGCATTTTTAGAAAGTTATGGCCCTGACAAAGCCAGTAACCAATTCACAAAAGTTAAGATGAATTTCTTAGCTCATTGGGAATTAGTAAATTATTTCAATGAAAATAAAGAAAAGATTGAGAGGTGGTTTAACATTATCACACCATCTGTAAAAGATATAAAGCAGATTAAAGCAGAACTTTATACCTTAAGAGATAAGAAATGGGGAATGGGGGCAAATTTATGACAGCAGGTAGAAGCAATAGTTCAGATAAAAAAGATTGGGGTACCCCGCCAAAATATGTCAAAGCTGTTAGAAAAGTCTTTGGTGGAAAGATTGATTTAGACCCATGTTCTAATGAATTTTCCATTGTTGATGCTGAAACCGAGTATAAACTACCAAGTCAAGACGGCCTTTTGGAATCTTGGGATTTCCCCACGATATACGTCAATCCCCCTTATGGATACGACAGCGAAAGTGGGACTTCTATTAATGACTGGTTGAAACGCTGCGCGGATGCACACCAAATATATGGGTCAGAGGTCATTGCTCTAGTACCAGTAGCAGCAAATACCGGTCATTGGAAAAAACATGTATTTGGAAGAGCGACTGCTATTGCTTTTCTTTATGATACTAGATTAAAATTCTTAGAAAATGGCAAAGAAGGCGGCAAAGGAGCTCCAATGGCTTGTGCAGCCATATATTGGGGTAATAACTATCAAAATTTTTATGATGTTTTTATTTATCATGGGGCAGTTGTAAATATCCGCCCTCTAATGGAAGAAGTTATCGGGCCTAAAAAGAACCGAAAGCAAATGCCTCTAAATTTATAAATATCTTGCGATCTCTACCATGAGCAAATCCCCCCCCACCATTTACCTCTTTTACGGAGATGACGAATACGCCCTCCAGGGAGCGGCCAACAGGTTCAAAGCCAGAGTGGCCGAATCTGGCAGCGCGGATATGAACGTCACTACCCTTGATGGGGCGTCCATATCACTCCGAGAGTTGACCGCAATTACCCACGCTATGCCATTTTTGGCGGACAGGCGGGTGGTTATTCTGATAAATCCCATCAAATTATCCACAGGGAAAGGGCAAAGGAAAAAATTTCTCTCCGCGCTGGAAACTATCCCCCCCTCCACAGCTTGCGTGCTGAAAGTTGAGAGCAATCTCAAGCCTGGCCATTGGCTGATGAAATGGGCGCAGGGACAAAAAGGGAGAGCCTACATTAAGGCTTTTTCCCTTCCCAAAGGGCATAATATGACCATGTGGATACAGGATCAGGCCAAGTCCCTGGGCGGGGAATTCTCCCGCCAGGGAGCGGCCCGGCTAGCGGTCTTGGTAGAAGAAGACCCGCGCATGGCGGCCAAGGAGATTGAAAAATTAATTACCTATGCCAATTTCCAACGCCCCGTGACCGCCGAGGATGTAGATTTACTAACCCCCGATGTCCGTTTGGGCGATGTCTTTGACATGGTGGACGCCATCGGCTACAGGAACGGGGAAAAAGCTCTCCGCATGTTGCACCGCCTGCTGGCAGAGAATCACCCCCTCCAGCTTTATGGGATGATCATCCGCCAATTTCGCCTCCTCATCCAAGTTCGAGAAATGCTAGACGAGAATCCCCGCGCCAGCTACCAGAACATCGCCAAGAAAATGGGCGTTCACCCTTACCCCATCAAAAAACTCCTCCCCCAAACGCGTTACTTTACCCTCAAAACCTTAGAAAAAATCTACCACCAACTCCTGGAAATCGACGAAGACATCAAAACCGGCAAAATCGAACCAACCTTGGCTATGGATATGTTGATTGCGGAGCTTACAGCGTAGGCAGAGGATGCAAAAGAACCAAAGGATGCAGAAGAGCCAGAAGATGCAAAGGATGCAAAAGAACCAAAGGGTGCAGAAGAACCAGAAGATGCAAAGGATGCAAAAGAACCAAAGGGTGCAGAAAAACCAGAAGATGCAAAGGATGCAAAAGAACCAAAGGATGCAGAAGAACCAGAAGATGCAAAGGATGCAAAAGAACCAGAAGATGCAAAGGATACAGAAGATACAGAGAACATGACACCAATCCCTAATACCTAATACCTAGTACCTAATACCTAGTACCTAATACCTAGTAGGGTCTTATGCTAGTTAGGAAAAGCCAGGGCCTTGATTTGGAGGAAGTCAGGTTTTCCCAATAGACGATTGATATAGATGCAAAGCGTATGAGCGGTCAACTTGGAATACAAGCGAGTACACAAACCCCAGAAAGT
>DAOUWT010000108.1 GCA_030666985.1 Chloroflexota bacterium | reverse complement strand
CAAGATGGCTGCCATCAAGATGGCTGCCACCAAGATGGCTGCCACTAATATGGCCGCCATCCAGGAGCGGAATCCCCGCCCCAAGCTGATCTACACCTCATCAATCTCCGTCTACGGGGACAGGGTGGAAAACCCCTATATCAGCGTGGGAGACCCTCTTCAACCCAGCCTCGGCGACGAGTATGCCAAAACGAAAATCGAGGCCGAAAGGTTGATCCAAGAGGCGGGCGTGCCCTGGACGATCTTCCGCTTGTGCGGTGTTCTGACTTCCCGCCTCAGAATCCAACCGCTAATGTTCCACATGCCCTTGGGCACCGCTTTGGAGTGGTGTCACCGCGCCGATGTCGGCTATGCCTTAGTGGAGGCCCTCGAGCACGAGGAGGTGTGGGGGCGGATATTCAACCTGGGCGGGGGCGAGCGCTGCCGCATCAAGGCCAAGGATTTCGTTTACAGCATGATTTCTTTGTATGGGCTTAAACCATCAGCCTTGCCAGCGTACGCTTTTGCTATTAAGAACTTCCATTCCGGTTATTTGGCCGATGGGGATGAACTTGAAGCTTTGTTGCATTTTCGAAGCCATACTTTGGAAGGGTATTTCGAGACTGTGCAGAGGCGAATATCTGCCGCGCAGCTGTTTTTCGTTCGCCTGATCCCCTCTTGGGCCGCGCGTAAATATTTCATCCGCTTATCTGAGCCAGTACAAGCCGTTAGAGAAAATAACCGTGAATTGATAGCACGCTTTTATGGTTCTCGCCGGGATTTTGATATCATGGTGAGAAAAATTCAACAATCCGTGCAACCGAAGCCAGATTCTGTGTGATTAGCCCCACTTCACGCATCACGCACCACTCCTCACTTGCCCACTTGCCCCTTGCCCTTTGCATACTTGCTCACTTCCCCCGCACATACGCCTTGAGCCTTTCATAGTCTTCCGGGAGATCCATATCCATCCCAAATCCGGGATCGGGAATAACAACGACTTTCAATTGCAGACTAAAGGCCTTTGAAAGAGATTTTTCCGTCTCGGCCAGGGAAAGTTTCCCCAGGAGGTATTTGAGAATCATGACCCACAATCCGGGTTTTCGGGCTATGTACCTAAGGATGGGTCCCAGGGAGATCTTTTTGGCTTCTCTGTTGAGCTTTCGTCTGCGGGTTGTTAGTTCTCCAATTACCTCTTTGCCTTTTATGATCGCTTTAGGCGTCAGGCCAAACATCTCACCAGGATAGATGTGATGGTCCCTCAGATAAGCCACAACCCGGCCATGATCCGGGAAGATTTCCTCGGTGATGCCTATGGGGACACTGGTGATGATGGCATCATAGCCTTGGGAACGAGTTAGTATTTCGAAGAAGGTGTTGATTGACTTCGTGCTTATTCCTGGAGTATCTGCGGTGCTGACTACGATCATGTCTGGCTCTTGGCCTTGCTCGCGAAGATACTTCAATCCCGTTTGTATTTTTCCTAGGATGCTGCTTGTCGTTTGGCAAGGGATATACTGCACGGGAAAGTCAAACGGAGCCTCGTCTGCGCTTAAACCAAGTAGGTAGATGTTTTGCACGTAGGGGGATGCGTTCAAAGCTTCGAGTTGCCAGTCAATGACGCGCTTTTCCAGGAAAGGCAGCAGCGCTTTCGAGGGATATTTACCCTCTGGGTCAAGAACTTGGAGCAGCTTTCTACGCTCCGGGTCGCTCCCGCACAAAACTAAGACGGGATATTGTTTTTTGAGGTTTGATTTTGAGTTCATGAAGTATTTGCCTCACCAATTTCCCGGTTTTCCACTCCGAAATCCGCAATCTCCAACCCCCAATATCCAATCCCCGATATCCAATATCTAATATCGAATATCTAATCCCCCCTAACAAATCCTCGGCAGCAACTCTCCCGCCAGAACGTCTACCACGCGGGTAGTGCCCAGGGCGGTTTTCATCAGCAGTCGCCCAGCGGGGGATTCGGTGACTTCGCCGATGATAGCGGCTTCTTCGCCGTAGCGGGTTTGGCGCATAACATCTAGTATTTTGGCCGCGTCTTCGCGACCGACTATGGCGACAAGTTTGCCCTCGTTGGCGATGTAGAGGGGGTCAAAGCCTAATATTTCGCAGGCGGCTGCCACGCTGGGATGCACGGGGATGGCGCTCTCGTTGAGGGTCACGCAGACGCCCGATTGCCGGGCAATTTCGTTCAGGGCGGATGCCACTCCCCCACGGGTGGGATCACGCAGCACGTGTACGCAGTCGCTCACCCCCAGCATCTCCCGCACGAGATGGTTGAGAGGCGCGACATCGCTCCGCAGCTCGGTTTTGAATCCTAAATCCCCCCGCGCTTCCAGGACGGCTATGCCATGGTCGCCAATCGTCCCGGAGACGATCACCACGTCCCCCGGCTGGGCACACTCTCCCCCCACGGTGTGGCCGGACATGACGGTTCCCACGCCGCTGGTGGAGATGTACAAGCCATCCGCCTTGCCGCGCTCGACGACTTTCGTATCCCCGGCGATGACCTGCACCTGAGCCTCCTCGGCGGCGGCCTGCATGGAATCCACCACCTTTACCAGCGTTGAGATTGGCAGCCCCTCCTCGAGGATGAAGCTGGCGGTCAGGTAGTGGGGGATTGCGCCCATCATGGCCACATCGTTGACCGTCCCGCAGATGGCGAGGCGGCCAATGTCCCCGCCCGGGAAGAAAAGGGGGAAGACCACGTGGGCGTCTGTGCTGATGGCAAGCTTCGTGTGGGGGGGAGGCTGCACCACCCCAGCGTCGTTCCCGGCATCAAGGGCCGGATTCGCCAAGGGAGGCTGAAAAGTTTTAGTGATGAGATCGGTCATCATTTTGCCCCCGCTCCCGTGGCCGAGGACTATTTTCTCGTTGTGGGCAAGGGGCATGGGGCAGATGGGAGTTTGGATATTAGTCATTAGTCTGATAGTCGTTAGTCTGGTAGTCTGGTAGTCGGGTAGTTGCCTGGTCTCTAGTCACTGATTCCTGATTCCTGGTTCCTGATCTCTGTTCTTTTGCTTGACTATTTTATTGAAAATAGCGTATACTGTAATTAGACGATATGCTGCAGAGTTTTCTGGCTAGTTATCAAATTATACAATAGTCTGTTGGAGGTTAGTATGCAAACAATAGCTTTGAGGGAAGCTGAAGTAAAGCTTGCTGAATTAATAGAGGTAGTAGCCAGCGGGGGGGAAGTTGTGATAACAAAAAATGATGGTTTGGCTTTTAAACTCATATCCGTTCTTCAAAAAGACCCGTATCCGAAATTTGGAAGTGCTGAAGGGTTGGTTGAAATGTCGGATGATTTTGACGAACCTCTGGAATGCTTTGAGGAATACATGCCATGAGACTTTTGCTGGACACACATACTTTCCTATGATTTATAGGTGGCAATCCAAAACTAAGCAGTTATGCACGACAGTTGATTGAAAACATTGAAAACGAACGGTTGCTAAGCGTGGCAAGTCTCTGGGAGATGTCAATAAAAGCCAGCATTGGCAAGTTAAAGCTGAAGCTTACTTTCCCGGAAATAGTAAATGATCATGTAGAAAATAACGCGATGACATTATTACGCATAAAGCCAAAGCACCTGGATGTTGTACGGTCATTGCCTTTTTATCATAAAGACCCATTTGATCGTCTAATTATTGCCCAAAGTCAATTGGAGAATGCGCTGATTTTAAGCAAAGACGAAACATTTGATGGGTATGGTAATGTACAACGTATTTGGAATGCTGAGAAGTAGGGGGAATTAGTTCAAAAACTAGTCGTCGGGTAATTTACAAATCCCTAGTTCCCTAGTTCCTGATTCCTGATTCCTAGTTTCCTGATTCCTAGTCTCCCAGCCTATAATTATAATACGCCGCGCAAGCCCCCTCATCCGAAACCATAGTCGCGCCCAGGGGATGTTCAGGCGTACACTCTACTCCAAAAGCGGAGCATTGACGTGGTTTTTTTAGACCCTGAAGAATTTCCCCGGCGATGCAGAGAGGTGACTCTTCCGCCTGAATGTCCTGAACGTTGAACTTCTCTTCGGCGTTGAATTGAGCGAACTCCGGGCGTAAGCGCCAGCCGCTGTGGGGGATGGTTCCAATCCCGCGCCATTTGCGGTCACATTCTTCGAAGACCTGGGCGATTATCTTTTGAGCGGATTGGTTTCCCTGTTGCGTGACGAGGCGTTTATAGGCGTTTTTAACCGCAACTTGTCCGTTTTCCAGCATCTCCAGCGTGGCGAGGATGCCCTGGGCGATATCGAGCGGTTCAAAGCCCGTCACGGTGATGGGAATCTGGTACTCACTGGCGAGGGGCAGGTATTCCCAGTAGCCCATCACGGTGCAAACGTGCCCTGCCGCCAGGAACCCCTCCACGCGGTTGAGTGGAGAGCCGAGTATGGCCCGGATGGCCGGCGGCACGCAGACATGGGAGACAAGGATGCTGTAATTCTCTAGTCCCAACCTCTGGGCCTGGAGCACGCTCATCACGTTGGCGGGAGCGGTGGTCTCGAATCCGATGGCGAAGAAGACGACTTCTTTTTCAGGGTTTTCGCGGGCAATTTTCAGGGCGTCAAGAGGAGAATAAACCACCCGCACGTCGCCGCCTTCGGCCCGGACTGAAAACAGGTCTCCGTGTGAGCCGGGGACGCGCAGCATGTCACCGTAAGAGGTGAAGATCACGTCCGGTTGGGAGGCAATTGCCAGGGCCTTGTCGATCAACTCCAAAGGGGTGACGCAAACGGGGCAGCCTGGCCCGTGGACGAGTTCAACCTCACTGGGCAGGAGTTGATCCAGTCCGTGCCGGATGATGGAGTGGGTTTGCCCCCCGCAGATTTCCATCAACGTCCAAGGACGGGTAACGGTGGCTTGTATTTGGGAGATGGTTTTTTTGACCAGCTCCGCGTCGCGGTATTCGGTGATATATTTCATAGGCTAGGAATAGCCTGATACCTCGGAGACCTCCGAGGTATCAGGCTCCCCGGCGGCAATAACTTCCCGAATGAGGGCAAGTGTTTCTTGGGCTTCCTCTTCTTCGAGCAGGTTAATGGCAAATCCTACGTGGACGAGGGCGTATTGGCCGACTTCAGCCTCGGGGACGTATTCCAGGCAGGTCTCTCGCGTCACGCCGCTGAAGTCTAGTTGGCCCATTTTAAGGCCCTCTATTTCGTAAATTTCGGTGATCTTACCGGGTACTCCTAAGCACATGGTATTGCGCTCCTTCTTTGGTGAATCAGGGACTAGGTATCAGGGATCAGGGATTAGGTTTCGCTGGGCAATGACGGCCTGGCCAAGTGCTAATCCGCCATCGTTGGCGGGGACTTTTTGATGCGTGTAAATGTTAAAATCGTCTTCCTGCAAAAGCGAGACGGTTTGTTCTAATAAAGTGATATTTTGCCACACGCCGCCGCTCAAGGCTACTGTATTGATATTGTGTTCCGTTCGCAGTTTTTGGCAAACTTCTTTAACCATCTTCGCCACTCCATTGTGAAAACGGGCGGAAATGAGCGGGACAGGCACACCGCTCCCAAGGTCGGTGAGGATGGCCTGGATGAGGGGACTAAGCCCTATTATATCTGAAACCTTGATGTTGAAAGGATAACTTTGTTCTTCTTCTTTGGCGGCCAGAGCCTCTAACTCAATGGCAGCTTGAGCTTCGTAGTCTATTTTCTCGCAAACGCCCAGCAGGGCCGAAACAGCGTCGAAAAGGCGTCCCATGCTGGAGGTGGGAGGAGTGTTGATGCCCTCCTCAAGTTGGCGGCGGAGGATTTTCAGGGGGGGATACAGGGGGGTGGAGGCCAAACGCCGGGCGTGGAGGACAGGCGCCAGGGCGGGGTTCCACCCCTCCCCCAGGGTGTGGAGAGTCGCCAGGGCCATGCGCCACGGCTCACGGATGGCTTTATCCCCCCCCACGAGGGGCACGTAATCCAAATGATAAGCGCGGTGATAGCCGCTGTAATCCGCGATGAGGAATTCCCCGCCCCAAATCGCGCCATCATCCCCGTAGCCAGTCCCGTCGAAAGCCACTCCAATAACGGGTTCTTCAGCGGGATGGCCGTTCTCCGCCAGGCAAGCGGCAATGTGGGCGTGGTGGTGCTGCACCTCAACTAGGGGGAGGTTTTCGCGTTGGGCGCGTTCGCGGGCGTAGTTGCTGGCCAAATAGTTGGGATGCAGATCACAGGCAATGGCCTCCGGTTCAACGCGGAACAAACGCTCAAAGTGGGCGATGCTTTCCTCGAAAGTGTTTAGAGTCTCATAATTTTTGAGGTCGCCAATGTGCTGGCCGAGGAATGCGTAATTGTCTTTGGTGAGGCAAAAAGTATTTTTCAACTCCGCGCCTGTGGCAAGCAGGGATGGGCCTGCGGCAGAAAGAATAACGGGAAAAGGTGCATACCCGCGCGAGCGGCGGATGGGGTAGGGGTGGCCGTCCGCGGTACGGTAAACGGAGTCGTCGCAGTGAACGTGAATTTCCCGGTTGTGGAGCAGAAAGCCGTCGGCGATGTGGCTCAAATGTTGGCGGGCCTCCGCGTTGTGGGTGACAATCGGCTCGCCGCTCCAGTTGCCGCTGGTCATCACCAGGGCACGGTAGGGCAGGTCGGGGGCGGGATAGCGCTCTCCCTGCGCGAAAAGCAAATAGTGTAGAGGCGTATAAGGCAGCATCACTCCCAGCGTGTTTTGTCCCGGTGCAATTTGGGGGGATACAAGGGGGGCACGTTGGGAGAGGAGGACAATGGGACGCTGGCGCGAGGTGAGCGTTTCCCGTTCCTGAGCGTTGACGCGGCAGTGGCGGTGGATGGCGTCCATGTCAGGCATCATCAGGGCCAGGGGCTTGCTGGGACGGTTTTTCCGCTCCCGGAGCAGGGACACGGCCTGGGGGTTTTCAGCGTCGCAGGCCAGGTGAAAGCCGCCCAGCCCCTTTATGGCCAGGATTTTCCCCTCCTCCAGCAGCTCTTGCGCCTTGCGTATAGCCATTTCCCCTGCCGCTTTTTCATCCCCCGCTTCTAGCCAGACGTGCGGCCCACACTCCGGGCAGGCCACGGGTTGGGCGTGGAAACGGCGGTCGAGGGGGTCGGCGTACTCGGCGGCGCAGGCAGGGCACATGGAGAAAGGCGCCATGGTGGTTTTGGGGCGGTCGTAGGGAACGTCTTTGATGATGGTGAAACGCGGCCCGCAGTTGGTGCAATTGATGAAGGGGTAGCGGTAGCGGAAGTTGCAGGGGTCGAAAAGTTCCCGCAGGCAATCGTCGCAAACGCTAACGTCGGGGGAGATGGGCTGGAAGGCGCCGGGGAGGGCCTGGGAGTGGACGATCTCGAAGGCGGCGAGGCCTTGCGGGGGGTATGCTTCCCGCTCAATGGAGTCGATTTGCGCCAGGGGTGGGGACTCATCCCCCAGGGCCTGGAAAAACGTTTCTAGCCTCCCCCTATCCCCCTCCACCTCAATATCCACCCCCGCCGAGGTGTTGCGCACCCAACCGGCCAGTTCCAAACGGGTGGCCAATCCGTACACGAATGGGCGGAATCCCACCCCCTGGACGATGCCGTTGATGTGAATGCGGAGGCCATATTCATCACTCATTACTCGTTACTCGTCACTCATCATTTGCGTATCAAGCCAATCCAGCCAAGCCTCGAACCCATCCCCCGTTTGGCAGGAGAGCGGGAACGTGACCAAATCAGGACTGAGGATTTTGACGCCTTTTGTGAAGTAATCCATGTCAAAAGTGAGGAGAGAGAGGAGGTCAGTTTTGTTGATGATGAGCACATCCACGTTCTGGTACATTTTGGGATATTTGTAGGGCTTGTCGTCTCCCTCTGGTGTGGAAGCTATGAGGATGTTCTTGTGAGCACCGATTTGGAAACCGGCCGGGCAAATGAGGTTGCCGACGTTTTCGACTATTAGGAGGTTAAATTCTTCCAGGTCAAGTTCGGCGAGGGCGTTGCGGAGCATGTTGGCGTCGAGATGGCAGGAACCGCCGGTGTTGATTTGGACGGCGGT
>DAOUWT010000142.1 GCA_030666985.1 Chloroflexota bacterium | reverse complement strand
TCGGCACCTCGATGTCGGCTCATCGCATCCTGGGGCTGGATAAGGTCCCAAGGGTTGGGCTGTTCGCCCATTAAAGCGGTACGCGAGCTGGGTTCAGACCGTCGTGAGACAGGTCGGTCTCTATCCGCTGTGGGCGTAAGGAATTTGAGGGGAGCTGCTCCTAGTACGAGAGGACCGGAGTGGACAGACCTCTAGTGTGCCAGTTGTTCCGCCAGGAGCATCGCTGGGTAGCTACGTCTGGCAGAGATAACCGCTGAAAGCATCTAAGCGGGAAACTCGCCTCGAGATTAGATTCCTCGTCCCGTTAAGGGAGTAAGACCGCAGGAAGACTACCTGCTAGATAGGCGGCGTGTGTAAGCACAGTAATGTGTTGAGCTAAGCCGTACTAATGGTCGAGGGCTTTCTAGTGGTGCGGAGAACTCGATGTTTTTTTCAGTTCTATTCTATTGGTTCTAAAAATTTGAATATAGTTCTTGGTGATTGTAGCGGCAAGGGTACACCTGGTAACATCCCGAACCCAGAAGTTAAGCTTGCCAGCGCCGATGGTACTTGAGGGGCAGCCCTCCGGGAGAGTTGGTCATCGCCAAGAACTTTTTCTATTTAAATATTAGGCGGGGGAGATTGGGGAGCTTTTCGCGTGGGGGATGGGTTAAACCTAGCCCTTAGCGGCGACGCCACCCCCAGGCAAACAAACCTTGGGGTGTGGTTTGACGCTGACCCTGAGCGGGGCGCTAAACTTCAGTCACCCCCTCACCACTTCCCCCAAAAAAAGCCCCGGACATCTTATAAGATGCCGGGGCTTTTGTGCTTTCTAGGCAGAAGACAATTATTCTTTGTCTCCCTTACTATAATCCATTGCAGCCATTTGTTCGTAAAGTGTCCATCGTTCTTCAATGCTCTTTTGGGCTGCTTGTAGTAATAACTCGGCGCGTTCCTCATCGCTTCTGAGGAGGGTATTGAAACGCACCTCGTTATAAGCAAAGTCTTTGAAGGGAATACTGGGGGCCTTAGAATCTAATTGCAGAGGATTCTTGCCCTCTTTGGCTCGCTCTGGATTGTAGCGGTAAAGTGGCCATAGACCAGATTTGACCGCCAAGTCTTGTTGGTGGAGCTGCTTAGCCATATCAACGCCATGCGCGATGCAAGGAGAATAAGCCAAAATGAGCGATGGCCCGTTGTATGCTTCAGCCTCAACGAAAGCTTGTAGGGTTTGTCGATCATTGGATCCCATAGCAACCTGGGCTACATAGATATACCCATACGACATGGCAATCATGCCCATATCCTTGCGAGGTTGTTCCTTGCCGTTGAATGCGAATTTAGCGGTCGCAGCGAGAGGCGTGGCTTTGGACGATTGTCCGCCGGTGTTGGAGTAGACTTGAGTGTCCAGCACTAGCACGTTGACGTCGCGTCCAGAGGCCAGGACATGGTCCAAACCGCCGTACCCAATATCGTAAGCCCATCCATCGCCACCGAGTATCCATACATCCTTGCGGACTAATTTATCTGCAATGCTGAGTAAATCAAGAGCTTTGGGGGTATCTATGTCTTTGATTTTTTCGCGTAACTCGGCTACTCGTTCACGTTGAGCCTTTATTCCCGCCTCAGTGGATTGATCGGCGTCGAGAATCTCTTCGACTAATTCACTGCCAAGCACATCACTGAATTGCGGAAGTAATTCTTTGGCGTATTCCTTTTGCTTATCAATGGTCAGGCGCATGCCCATTCCAAATTCAGCGTTATCCTCGAAGAGGGAGTTATTCCAAGTTGGGCCGTATCCTTCATTGTTCGTGGTGTAGGGGGTTGTGGGCATGTTTCCGCCGTAGATTGACGAACAACCAGTCGCGTTAGCGATCGTGCTGCGGTCACCAAAGAGCTGAGTAAGCAGCTTCACATACGGAGTTTCGCCACACCCGGCGCAAGCGCCAGAGAACTCAAATAGAGGTTCTAAGAGCTGAGAGTCCTTGACAGTGTTGAGCTTAAGTTGGGTACGATCAAACTCAGGCAGCGAAATGAAGAAATCCCAATTTGTGCTTTCCTGCTCGCGGATAGGTGGCTGAGAAACCATTTGCAGAGCTGGTGGCTCTTTGCCACTTGTTGGGCAGGCATCCACGCATAGAGTACATCCGGTGCAATCTTCTGGGGCAACCTGAATGGTGTACTGCATACCTTTGAAACTGCGTCCCTTCGCATCAATGGATTTGAAGGCTTCGGGAGCATCGCCAAGCAATGCGGAATCATAAACTTTGGGGCGAATAGCTGCGTGAGGACACACAAAGGCGCATTTATTGCATTGTATGCAAGTCTCGGGATTCCAGGCGGGAATTTCAAGCGTAACGTTGCGCTTTTCCCACTTTGTGGTTCCTGTTGGATAGGTGCCATCGTCTGGGAATACGCTTACCGGTAAATTGTCGCCATAGCCAGCCAGTATCTTTCCAAGCACGTTCTTGACGAATTCAGGGGCCGCATCTGGGACAACCGGGCGCATATTGATGTCGCTGTCGGCTGCTTTGGGTATTTCTACTTTGTGCAGGTTGGCTATGGATTGATCCACGGCGGCAAAGTTCTTTTGGACAACCTCAACGCCTCTTTTGCCGTAGGTCTTCTCGATAGCTTCTTTGATAGCCGCAATTGCTTCGTCGCGAGGCAATACGCCGCTGATAGCGAAGAAACAGGTTTGCATGATGGTATTGATGCGAGAGCCCATACCGGTTTCTTTGGCGACATCATAAGCATTAATTATATAGAATTCCAGGTTTTTCTTGATAATGCTTTCCTGAACGCTGATAGGAAGATGATCCCAAACCTCTTCAGACCCGTATATACTATTAAGCAAGAAAATAGACTCTGGCTTAGAATACTTTAGCATTTCAATCTGCTCTAAGAAACTGAATTGATGACAGGCAAGGAAGTCGGCTTCATTTTCGCCAACTAAGTAGGGAGCATTGATTGGGTCTGGCCCAAAACGAAGATGAGAGATAGTTTTGGCCCCAGATTTTTTGGAGTCATAGACAAAATAACCTTGGGCATAATTATCGGTTTCTTCGCCAATGATCTTGATTGAGTTTTTGTTAGCCCCAACGGTGCCGTCAGAACCGAGGCCAAAGAATACGCCGCTGATTCTGTCTTCACTTTCTATAGAGAAATTTAGATCCCATTCAAGGCTGGTGTGGGTCACGTCATCTATAATCCCGACCGTAAAGTGGTTTTTGGGATTATCTTTTTTCATTTCATCAAAGATGCCCTTGACCATGCCTGGGGTGAATTCTTTGGAAGATAGACCGTAGCGTCCGCCAATGATCAGTGGGGTAGATTCCTTGTCCATATTTTCTACAACTGCGGTGACAATATCGTTGTAGAGCGGTTCACCAAGAGCACCTGGCTCTTTGGTGCGGTCCAAAGCAGCAATGACCTTCACTGTAGCAGGCAAAGCTTCCAGTAAGTGTTTTACGGAGAACGGACGGTACAAACGTACCCGTACAACACCGACCTTTTCTCCGTGTTCGGCTAGATATTCTGCGGTAGCAGCCGCGGTTTCTCCGCCAGCTCCCATTAAGACAATGACTCGTTCTGCGTCTTCATCGCCGAAGTAGTCGAATAAATTATATTCTCGGCCCGTTAATTCGCCGAATTTATCCATGGCCTTTTGAACAATTTCAGGGCCATCCTCATAATACTTGTTCACGGTTTCCCGAGCCTGGAAGAAAATATCCGGGTTTTGGGCTGTTCCACGCAAAACGGGGTTATCAGGATTCAAACCACGGGCGCGATGAGCGCGTACTAATTCATCGTCCATCATTTCCCGCATCACGTCATCAGAAAGCATCTCAATTTTGTTGATCTCATGAGATATTCGGAAGCCCTCGAAGAAATGCACAAAGGGGATTCTTGATTCTAGGGCTGCCGCTTGAGAGATCAGGGAGAAGTCATGAGCTTCTTGGATAGAACCAGAAGACAGCAAGCCAAATCCGGTGGATCGAATTGCCATAACGTCTGAATGGTCGCCGAAGATGGATAAAGCCTGAGCCGCCAGCGAGCGGGCCGACACATGGAATACAGTGGGAGTTAATTCACCAGCAATTTTAAACATATTTGGCATCATCAACAACAACCCTTGAGAGGCCGTAAACGTGGTCGTCAAAGAGCCTGTTTGCAAAGCGCCATGAATGGCTCCCGCTGCCCCTCCCTCTGATTGCATTTCCACTACATCTGGTACCGTACCCCAAATGTTAGTTTGGCCTTTTGCAGACCATTCATCCGCAAATTCACCCATGCCCGATGAAGGCGTGATCGGATAGATCGCGATTACTTCATTTATCTTATGGGCAACCGCTGCAACTGCTTGGTTGCCGTCAATCGTCTTTATTTTTTTCGTCATAAAATTTTTACTCCATAAACTATTAGCCTGTCAAATATGAATTGATGGTTTGTAGTAGCGAATGAAATTCGCACGCGAACGAAATTCGCACGCGAACGCGAGTTCGCCCCATGCCTGAAACGGGTACTCGCGTACTCGACTACGAACACATCAAATTACGCTTGACAACCCACTATGTGAGTTGGACAATATTGTTATCAGGTGCTAGAGCTTTTACTCATCGCATCCAATGTTATTATAATACATTTTGGTATAAATGATTGTGATTTTTATCACATCTCCACTCTCCACTCTCTAATCCCTATTGGACATCCCCTCAGAGATAATATCTTCACCGAATTTATGGCGCAGCTTGGCCAAAGTTTCTTGTAATTGCCGATCCTTTTTGACTTGCGGGTCCCACAAATTGAGTTGGCGTGCCTCTTGGTCTAAATTGCTCACCCCCACCCCTACCAGGCGCACCGCCTGCTCAGAAGTCCAGACCTGTTCCAATAAAGCCTCGGCTTGTTGGGAGATGGTGTCGTAATCATCCACTCCCTTGGGGAGCGTGTTTTGCCGGGTGAGGGTACTGAAATCCGCCCAGCGAACTTTGATTTGAACCGTTCGCCCCCGGAGACCTTTTGCCTGGAGGCGGCGGGCCACTTTACCAGACAATCGCCGCAGTTCCTGGAGTATTTCTCCCTTGCGGCCTTTGTCCCGGCTAAAGGTTATCTCATTGCTGATAGATTTCACCTTGCGCTCGGTGACAATGGGGCGCTTATCGATCCCTTTGGCGCGTTTCGAGAGGTCGTAACCGTGTTTCCCCAAGGCTTGAGTAAGCTCAATGACCGGGTAATTGGCGACATCCCCAATGGTGCGCATCCCTAGCTGGTGGAGACGCTCCCGCGTTTTGGGTCCCACACCCCATAGCATATCCGTGGGGAGAGGGGCGAGGAAGGCGGCTTCTTGCCCGGGGGGGATCACGGTGAGCGCTTGGGGGGGCGTCCCCGCCGGGGCGGAAACCTTTCCCACATCGGTGGCGATTTTCGCTACCAGCTTGTTGGAGGCAATCCCCAGCGAGCAGGGAAGGTTGAGCTTCTCTCGAATTTGGCCTTGGAGGGTTTGTCCCACTTCCCTGGGGGATACCTCTATCTCGCTGATGTCTAAAAAAGCTTCGTCAATAGAGAGTTGCTCTACTTGGCTGGTCAGGTCGTGGAGGATGGCCATCACCTGCCGGGAAGCTTTTTTATACGCCGCATGGTTAGGTACCACCACCCCCAGGCGTGGACACCGCTCCCGGGCCCGGGCCATGGGCATGGCAGACCGCACCCCAAACTGCCGCGCCGCGTACGAGCAGGATGCCACCACCCCCCTTTGGGCGGGGTCTCCCCCAACGGCGAAGGCCATCCCCCGCAAGGCGGGGTCCCGCTTCTCTTCCACCGCACAAAAGAAAGCATCCAGGTCTAAATGAATGATTGTGCGAGTGGTTTTCATTGGCTAGACTTAGCCTTCGGGAGTTCCATCCACGTGAAGCTCATGTAAATGGAGCGGGTGTCTGCGCTTTTTACTCACGTTGAGATTGAGGATCTCCACGAACATCGAGAAAGCCATAGCGAAGTAGATATACCCCTTGGGAATGTGGAAATGTAATCCTTCTGCCAATAGAGAAACGCCGATTAAAAGCAAAAAGCTGAGGGCGAGGATTTTCAGGGTCGGGCGGTCATCGACAAAGTCGCTAATTGGCCCAGAGGCGTAGAGCATGATGCCCACCGCAATGACTACCGCGGCGATCATAATTACCAGTTCTTCGGCCATGCCGATAGCCGTGATAACTGAGTCCAGCGAGAAAACAATGTCCAATATTGCAATCTGGGTAATTACTGCTCCAAACGAGGCCTTTACTTTTTTCGACGAAACCTCCCCATCACCTTCAAGTTTATGGTGGATTTCAGAAGTGCTTTTCCATAATAAGAACATCCCTCCAATCATCAGGATAATATCGCGTCCGGCTACTCCATGCTCTCCAATGTGAAAAATTGGAGCGGTTAACTTGATTAGCCACGACAAGGAGAGCAGCAGCAAAACCCGCGTCCCCATTGCTAAGAGTAACCCTATTTGGCGGCCTTTGTCTTGTTCTTCTTCTGGTAACTTTCCTACAAGAATTGAAATAAAGACAATGTTGTCGATGCCTAGAACAATTTCTAGGACGGTGAGGGTGACCAGGGCGATCCACGCCTCGGGGTTGGTGATCCATTCCATAATTTATACTCCTTTTAGTATTTTGTGTTTAGCCTATAAGTTTATCATATTTTGGGGGTTGGTATATTGGTATACTGGGAAAGGGAGTGCTAAAAAGTTGTTGGTTAATTTCTGCCCC
>DAOUWT010000182.1 GCA_030666985.1 Chloroflexota bacterium | reverse complement strand
GGATGTGGCCGAGGGCTACGTAATCCAGGCGGGGATGGCGGACCAGTGAGCCGGGCAGCACCAGGTCTTTGCCGAGCATTACGGTGCGTTCTCCGCCGTAGATTGCGCCCTGCACGGAGGCGTGGGCGGTGAGGATGGTGGGCAGCTCCGGGTCGGCTTTATCCAGCCATTTAGTGATGACGTTGGAGAGGCGTTCTTCCAGGGCCTGGTGGATTTCTTCGAGGTCACGGGTGCTGAGGTCGAGGTAGGCCATCATGCGGGAGCGGGAGAGCCAGGGGATGGCCAGCACCTGGAGGGGGAGGCCTTCCAACTCGGCGGGGGAGAGGAAGCGGGGGCGGTCAATGATCTGGACGTGGGGCACGCCCAGGGTGTGGAACTCGGCCAAGGCGTGGGCGCGTCCCAGGGCGGGGGAGAGGTCGTGGTTGCCGACCAGCAGCAGGGTGGGAATCCCGGCCCGCGAGAGGCGCATGATACGTTTCCCCCACTCGCGCTGGAAGGTGGGGGCGGGATTGCGGTCTTTGTAGGCATCGCCGGCAAAGATCACCAGGTCTACCTTTTCTTCTACGGCTGCGTTTACGATGGTGTCGAGTGATTTCAGAAAATCCATCACCCGCAGGGGGAGTCCGGTTTCAGGGTCGTGGCGGCCGTAGTTGGCTATGTCTATGTGGGCATCGGCGAAATGGAGGAGTTTTGGCATTTTAGTCGAGTAGTCGTTAGTCGGGTAGTCCGGTAGGCAAGTTTGCGAGTCTCCCTTTGGAGATGCTGCGCGATGGTGAGAGTGCGAAGAGGCTCAACTAACCTCCAATCTCTAATATCCAATATCTAATATCCCAATATCCCAATATCCCAATATCCCAATATCCAATCTCCAATCTCTCAGCCCCTATCACTCCTCGTGATAGACCCCAGGCCAGCGGTAGCATAGAAAATTAGCTTTGGATTGAGGGCTGATATTGACTTCGTTGCTTTGGTTGCCGCCAAGAACTCTGATATGGCTTGCGGTTTCATCAATATAAAAACCGACATGCCCGCTAGTGGGACTAGGGGGGCGCTCGAAAACGACCACACATCCTCTGCGGGGAGTTGCTAATTTTTTACCCCAGGTAAGCCATGAACGCGCCCAGGCCGAATCTGTGCCCTCGTAATTGCTTTTTTCCATACACCAGTTTACAAAGGAGGAACACCAAGGGGTTTCGTCCTCGTTGGCGTAGGAGGGGCTTAAATTAGTTGACTTATGATACTCCACTATACGCGGATTATCGGCGGAGCCAGCAAATTCTTTTACGCCTCTTTCTTGGTGGGCTATTTTCAACCAGGGTGGGTCATTTGTGGGAGGTTCACTGTCTTGCACGGGAACCAGGAATTTATGGGAGGCCCATCCCACTAAATCCCAGGATGTTTCAATCTTGAACCAATAGAGGTCTTCAGATTTCTCGAGCAAGGTCACGACATCGTCTTTGTGCAAAGAACCTATGACATTGCCGTTACTGGAGGCTTCTGCACGCACATTTAGGCTTTGGGCGGTGACTTTGTATTCTGGCTCTACGGCGTCAGTGATTGTGAAATGGGAGAAGTGATAGGCTATTTTGTCCTTGATCATTCCTATTGTGTCGTTTCCATTTTTGATCTTCCCATTCGAAGACTGGGCTGTCCAGGTTACGTGTCGGGAGCTTCCCGTCCCGGAGTATCCCGTTAGTTGGAAGGTGGCATTAGGCAGCAGTTGGTTGAAGAATAAAAGGTACCAATTACTTATGTTCGTTTTTCCCTGAATGGTACGCTTGGGAGTGATGTGGACTGCGTTGGGGGTATAAAGTTCTGCAACTTGACCAGGGGAATGGCTATTGAGAGCCTGGATATATTGTTCGGCAATCGGTTCGGAAGTAGGTAGGGGGGTAGGCACAGGAGTGGGTGTGGCAGTGGGCATATCAAAGCTTTCATAAAAAGCATCTTTCATGCGATTTAGATCAATATGGCCGGCGTCATTCCCCTCAAAGCCCCATTTAGATGCATCACCACTGGCAGAATATTGCCAAATTTCCCAATCATTGGGGTCTCGGCTTACTGGCATCGAAGGTGTAGCTTGAGGAGATGCAATCCACAAGGGCAAGTTATCATATTCGGTTGTGTGTTTCCTAAGATGATCTTGGTAATAGTATTTGGCTGTGTAGATAAGGCCAGGTATGCCTAAGACCTGTTTTGCCTTCTTGAAAAAACTCACAGCTCCTAAAGCATAAGCTCTGTCAGGATTGTTATTGGCGCCTTCCATATCCACGACGAAAAAGTCAAAATGATGGTCTTTGATCAGGTTTATGAAATGATCTGCCTGATATTGCCAATCCTTCTCGCTGGAATAGTAATGATAGACACCTCGCAAGGCCACTCCCTTTAATAGGGGAGCGTTCTGTTCGAAACGTGGATCCACAGTAAAAGTCTTTGTAGCAGAAGCAACATAACTTGAGCGAGTGATGATGAAATCGGGCGCATTGTTGGATAAAACATCTTTATCTACATTTCTTTGAAACTTGCTAATATCAATTCCGTGTTTCATGGTTTACTCCTTTGGAGTTGGTATACTGGGAAGTTGGTATATTGGGAAACTGGTGTGTTGGTGTAATGGGAAGTTGGGGATTGGGGGCGGGGTAGCTCAACCAATTTACCATTCTCCAGTCTACCAACCTACCAACTTGAGTGTAGCATAGAAATTGAGCAGGGTCAATTATTTGAGATGGGTTGGTAGATTGGTAGACCGGGAGCGGGAATCCTCTACCAATATACCAATCCCTAATTTACTAATATACCACTCCCCAATCTACCAACTCATTCCCCCGTCAATCGATTAAGATGATACCATCCCGTATCGAAATTCTCATTCAATTCCACGGCTTCTTCAAGATCGGCAATAGCGCCCGAGACATCCCCTAGAGCTTCTCTAGCCAGCGCACGCCAATACCAAGTCTCCTCGATGGCTGGTTCGCTAACATTCTCTATAGTTTGAGTAGCCAAGTTAATCACATCGTAATAACGATTGGTGTAAAAATAAGCCCAATAGGGGCCGGTTTGATACCACATCATGCGCCAGGGACGTTCTTCTTCGCTCAACTCCGGATAGATGCGGAAAGCTTCATCGTATGCAGCAGCCGCACCGGCGTAATCGTCCAGGGCCACCAGGTTTGTTCCACGATTGAACCAGGCAAAATACTTGGCCCGTCCGCTGAGAGTGTAAATCTCCTCAGAAGCTTTGGCCGCTGCTTGTTGGTAATTATAAACCTCGTCAGCGTGAGGGCCAAGAAGGTTTAGTACTTGAGTTTCTTTTTCAGGCGGATAGACAATGATGTAAAGATAATTGAACGCCCGCCAGCGGTTTTCCATGTCCTGGTAAGGGGCGGCAATTTGGGGGCCAAGATAAGAGTCTTGCACATAAAACTCGCCTTCCGCGTCATCATAAGCGTTGACCACCTCGTAATGCCCCATCCAGCCCGTAAATTTCGCATCCTCCCTGGGGTCCTCGAAACCCGTTTCTAGGAGAACAGGAAAACCGGCCGCGATAAAACTTTTCACGGTCTCCAGGTCGCCTCCCACGCGGGCAATGGCTTTGAGATCGGTTTCCTCATTGACGAAAGCAGTCATTTCATAAGGCATTACGTTCTTATCGCGCTGATTAGGCTTGAGATATTCCCCCGTGACGCGTTGGTTGCCTTCCCAACCCCAAAAAGAAAGGCTCATAGATAAATTGGCCGGCCCACAATTATTCCATAGTTGGTACTCGTGGCGGATGCCGGGCAGCAGGGCCAGGGTGGGGAGAGGGGTTGGCGTGGGGGACGGGGTAGGCGTGATCGTGGGCGTGATTTCCGGATGGGGGGTGTTGGTGACAGTGGGGGAGCGGGTCAGGGTGGGGGTGGGAGTGCGCGTCAGGGCCTGGAAAGTAGCCGCCACAATATCCTCAAGTTGAGCTTGTTGGTTGCTGGGGATGAAAAACTCCTCTTCGGGAGGATTAAGGGCGTATTTTACCTGCGCCTTCCAGCTATCTATGCGCCAGGCCAGCCGGTCATTTACGTAGGGAACCTGATATAGAAGAACTGCCAGAACCGCCATAACAGGAATTGCTAGCAGAATGTAACGTGAGTGTTTATTTTTCATAGGGGGGGGAACTAGGGACTAGTGATTAGTGACTAGAAAACTAGGAGAGCAGGGAAACAGGGGAGCAGGGGAGCAGGTAATCAGGAGAAACAGGGAAACAGGGGAACAGGGGAACAGGAAAACAGGGGAGCAGGTAATCAGGAGAAACAGGGAAACGGGAGCGACCCAATATCAAATATCTAATATCTAATATCCTCCCCCTACTCCAACACCTCTCTCGCCTTCGGCCCATCCTCAGGAGGCCCCACGATAGATTCCTCGGCCATGCCCTCGATGAGGCGGGCGGCGCGGGTATAACCAATCCGCAACTCGCTTTGAAGCATCGAAATAGAAGCCCGGTTCTGCTTTTTCACCAAGGCAACAGCCTCTTCCCAAAGAGGATCGCGGTTTTCTTCCTTCTTCATATCTTCCCACATTTCCTTTTGCTTGAGGGGAATTTTGGGGATAGGAGCATCCGGTTCTCCGCGGGCTGCGGTACTTGTTCTTGGGTCACGAATTTGAGCGCTCACAAAACGCCAATAACGCACTAGGCGGTTGATCTCCCCATCGGAGACGAAAACGCCTTGGAGACGAACTGGCGCTGAGGCGTCTGGAGACTGGAAGAGCATATCTCCCCGCCCAAGCAGGGTTTCCGCGCCGGGATGGTCAATGATCACGCGGCTGTCTACCCCAGAGGCGGTGGCAAAAGCAATCCGGGCCGGGAAGTTGGCCTTGATAAGACCGGTCACAACATTTGTAGAAGGCCGCTGGGTAGAAATAATAAGGTGAATGCCCGTAGCCCGGGCCAACTGGGCAATGCGCGTAATAGCCCGCTCCGTTTCGGTAGGAGCCAACATCATCATATCGGCTAATTCGTCAATGATCACCACCAGGTAGGGGATTTTTTTATCTTCCCGCTCCTGCATTTTCTGGTTGTAATCGGCAATATTGCGTGCCCCAACCTGAGAAAATTTATGGTAGCGCTGATCCATTTCTCTGCTCACCCATTGCAAAACGCCGACCACCCGCTCCAGGTCAACCACGACCGGGGCCAGGAGGTGGGGGATTCCCTCATACCCCGAAAGCTCCACGCGCTTGGGATCGACCATAATGAAACGCAAATCGTCCGGCGTGTTATGTATCAGCAAGCAGCTTATCAGGCCGTTGATGCAGACCGATTTGCCCGACCCGGTTGTCCCGGCGATAAGCAAGTGGGGCATGGCGGTCAGGTCGGTGGCCACCGCGTTCCCGGAGACATCTTGCCCCAGGGCAAATTTGAGAGGGCTGTCCAAGGCCTGGAAATTTTGACTCTGGATGGCGTCCCGCAGGGCTACCAGCGCGATCTCGTCGTTGGGGACTTCAATCCCAATATAACCTTTGCCGGGCACGGGAGCTTCAATGCGGATCCGTTTGGCGGCCAGGGCCAAGGCCAGGTCATCCGCCAGACCGTTAATTTTACTGACGCGGATACGGCGCCTTCTATTACCAACCTCAACAAAGTCCGGCTCAACGCCAAATTGGGTGATAGTTGGGCCGCGGTTTATCTCGACCACGTGGGCGGGAGCGCCAAAGGATGCCAGGGTTTCCTCGATAGTCCGCGCCCGGTGGAGGTCATATTCTTCATCGGGTTCTATGTCTTGGCCTATGTTGAGAATGTCGGGGATATGCGGCAGGACCCACGCAACGGGGGATGGCCGCTCGGCGGGG
>DAOUWT010000358.1 GCA_030666985.1 Chloroflexota bacterium | reverse complement strand
GGTAGCATCGACAACTTGACGCCCAGCATCCTCATACGCCTGGCGTGCCCGGAGGTAGGCTAATTCGGAGGTGTCTAAATCGGGTAACTGCCATTTGAACCCTTTCCCAAAATATTTTGCGCTGAAGTGGTTGGGGTCATCGCCTTGAGAAACGATGGTTTTGTTGGCTTCGCCTTTGGTAGCAAAACTATGGTCAACGCCTATGAGGATGGCTTTTTCGAATCCCATGTGAAAGGCCAGTTGCAGGCACACGTAGGTGACAGTGGCCCCTTCCCATAAGCGGCGAGTCACATCCTGGGCGAATTTTGGCCCGTCGTAAGTAGTGTGCAAAAAGTGAGTGTGCGTATCCGGCTCTCCGATGGGGTAAAGCAGTTTACGCGCCCGCCAGGAGAAGAATTTGGGCATTTCCAGGGTCTGAAAATCCTGGTAGCACTGTTCAATTACTAAACTGTTCACTGAAGCCAGGTAGCTGGTCTGGAATCCCCACTCTGGGAAAGCCAGATAAATGCGATTCATTCCAAAGGTGAACTCATCTTTAAGTTTGGAGACATCGGTCTCCTTCAGGCTGGGCCCGTTGCCAATGATAAAACAACGCTCGCCTTTGTGGGTGTCTTTCAGGGCTGCCAATCGCTGAATGCTCTCCCTGCGCCAGGGGTGGAAAGTTGCCAGAGGCCATTGAGCCGCACGTCCGAGGGCATAACGTGTATCGCTGATCAGCCTCCAAACCGGAGGAGGAAAAATGCTCTTTATTGTCTTACGAAAGTCCATAATTTATGTTTTGTTCCATCATATTAGTCGGATTGAATAGCCACCGAATGAATTCGGCGTCTAAAACACGAAACGCGATAAATCGCGTTGATAATTATGGTATTTCTAACCCATTTCAATGGGTTTCGTTCGCTGGCCTATGAATTCATTCATAGTAGAAGAGGAAATTGTGCTCAAATGCCCAATCGAAATCGTTCACGGATGTCTGGCTTTTCTCATTCTGTACTTAATCGCGCTGTAGCGCCGCCGTCCACGATCATGGGCTGCCCGGTCATAAATGAGGATTGTGTGTCATCGGCTAAGAAGTAGATGGCCTGAGCAATCTCGTGCGGCTTGCCAATTTTACCACTCACGGTTTTGCGGGCCAGGTTTTCCAAACGCTGCTTGATCGTCCCGTCCCCGGCGTGGTCGCGGTTCATCCCCGCCCGCAGCATGGGAGTATCAACCGCCCCGGGCAAAATAGCGTTCACGCGAATGTCGTCGGGGGCAAACTCGATGGCCATGGCCCGCGTCAGGGCCAGCATCCCACCTTTGCTGGCGGCGTAAGCGGCAATGTTCTTGGAAGTCGCTACCGCATGCACCGAGGAGACGTTGACGATCGCGCCCCCGCCCCCAGCTTTCAAGAGAGGGTGAGCAAATTTTGCACTTATAAATATCGCCCGCAAGTTAGTGTTCATAACCATATCCCATTCTTCCAAGGAGGTTTCTAAGATGGGTTTGGTGATTTGCACGGCGGCATTGTTAACCAGAGCATCCAGATGGCCGGTGATCGTCTCTACCTGCCTAAAAATGTCGCTCCAATTCTCCTCGAGAGAAACATCGGCCTGGATGAAAGTCCCATTTTCGGGGAAACCTTCCCCAAAAGGGGAGCGGTTAATGCCAATAACCCACCAACTTTTCTCGGCAAAGTGCTGGGCAGTGGCTCGGCCAATCCCGCCAGCTACTCCGGTGATCAAGACGTATTTGCGGTCGTTTTTTTCATTCATGGAATATCAAGTCCTTGGTCGTTAGACCTCCGCCGTCAGGCTTCCGAAGTCTCCAAGACTTCGGAAGTCTGACGGCCAGCAGGAATACCTAAACCCTTGAGCAAGTTGCGGATCGTGTTCCAATGCACCCGTTCCCAGGCGGCTGGGCTGGAGTTGGAGTTGTGGGGCGCTAAAAGGACGTTGTCGAAGCCCCGGAGCGGGCTATCATTGGGCAGCGGCTCAACCTCAAAGACATCTAATGCCACGCCTGCTATTTGCCTTTTCTCTAACGCCGCTATTAACGCTTTCTCGTCCACAATTGGCCCGCGGGCAGTGTTGATCAAGACGGCTTCAGGCTTCATCGCCTCTAAAGTTTCCGCGTTAATCAAATGGCGGCTGGTGGGGTTAAGGTCACAGTTGACGCTGACAAAATCAGCGCGGGCCAGCAAATCCTCCAAAGAGGTCATCTCTACGCGATTTTCGGTCACGAAGTCAGGCTCAATCTCGCGGGTGTCGTTTCCCAATAGTTCCATTCCAAAGACCTTCGCGCGGCGGATGACGGCCTTGCCAACGTTCCCGACACCTATCACGCCCAGGGTACACTCGCCCAAAGAACGTCCGGGGATCTTCTGCCATTCCCCGCTCTTCATGGCGCGATCCATCCAAGGCTGGCGGCGGGCAAAGGCCAGGACGTAGCCCAGAACGGAATCCGAAACCGGCAGCGTGAAAGCGTTGGGGGTATTGCCAATCCTCACCCCCAAGCGGTGGCAAGCCCCTTGGTCGATAGAATCGATCCCCGTCCCCCATTTGGAAATCACTTTCAGGCGCGGGGTGCAAGCCTCCAGGACGCGGGCGGTGTAGCGGTCGTCTCCGCAGATAGCGCCATCAAACTGTCCGGCATATTGCAGGAGGTCGGCTTCTTCCATGCGCTCCTCCACGTCTGGGACGATGATCTCTAGGCCATAACGTTCCAGAATGGGGCGGAAACGGTCGAGGAAAGGTATCATGTAAGGGGCGGTAAATAAGATAGTGGGCATGGTAAGTTAGTTTGGTAGT
>DAOUWT010000131.1 GCA_030666985.1 Chloroflexota bacterium | reverse complement strand
GCCTGTCGCTTGAGCGTGCTGCAACGTGAGCATGAAGTGGTTCAATCTCTGCGGCCGCTGGTGGATTTGTTGATCACGAAGGATTTTGATGTTGTAGAAGCGTAACACCCCCGCGCTGTCTCCAGGTCTCCCGACCGGAGACACCCACCGACAGCAGTGTCTCCCCCGCCTCGGCGCAATTTGCGACCTACGGTCAGGCCACCGGCTCGGGCGGGAGACACTGCGCCAATCAGGGGACGGTGTCCGGGGGAACTGGCGTTCCCCCTCGAGCATGGGGCGCGAGATGTTAAACAAAAAACCGGACGCCGCAAAACAGCGTCCGGTTGATTTTTTCCAGGAAAGCAGAAAGCTACGGCCAAATGCCTTGTTGAAAATCAGCCATCAATTCTTGCATTTCGGTTTTATCGACAAGCAACACCGAGGTATAAAGCCCTCCCCTGACTTCATCAATCTCCCAACTCGCTTCAAGCATATCCTCTGGAATAGTTGCGTAGACGATATCTTCCTCGCGGTCGATCTTATCTGCCAAACATAGTAATTGACTAATTTCAGCAGGAGAGAAATCGAAGAGAAGATAGGTTTTCAAACGTTCCACAATATCTGGCAAAGTCTGAAGCCCAGACGGAGTAAGCATTTTCGCTGCCAGGGCCTTCAAGACCACCGTTTGGCGTTGAACACGGCCTTCGTCACCGATTTGTATACGTTGGCGGACAACGAACTCAGCTTGTTCTCCAGTCAGATGTTGGCATCCGGCATCAAGATAGTGAACGGGAAAATCGTATCCCGAGTAAAAGTCCTCTTTTTTCTTAAGTACAGGTTCAGCCAAACAAACGTCAATACCACCCAGGATGTCAATTGTGTTTCTAAAGCTGTAAAGATTGGCTGATAGGTAATGATCAATATGAAGACCATACTCATTCTGTAAAGTCTCCGCCATCAAACCGGATCCGTATCCAGCACCAGAGTAGTACCCCATACCTTCAGTACCATAAAAATAGGATTGATTAAGCTTGCCTGGAGTAATCCCATCCGTCTTATCCGGTACAGATATGGGAATATCCACCCATAAATCTCTCGGGAAAGAAAGAACGGTGATTTTTTGATTCCGAAAATCCACGCGCACAACCCGGACGGCGTCCGCCAGACCATAGAGATAGCTTTCAGCGGCAACGCCGGTGACCAAGATATTCATGTACTCCGGTCCACCACAAATTGGCTCAAGCGTAGGCGTGAACTTAGGCGTACTGGTCACAGTGGGTGAGAGGGTAACCTCTGGCTCCTCCGTCTTTTCCTCTGCTGCAGATTGGTCAGGTGTGTTCGTGGACTCCCCTATTTTCTGTACAGGAGTATTCGTAGGGAGTTCTAATGGTTCCCCCAAGGGACGATTCCAACTAATTAACAAATACCAACCTACAATACTAACAACAGCAATTATTAGAAAAGCCATTCCAAATTTTATTGGATTACGTTTAATTATTTCCATAAAATAAACCTCGATTTTCAGTGTTTGACGAAATTATCCTTGAAAAGACAGTCGATTATAGCCAGGCAAGATAATATCATGGCGTGTACCGAAAAACAAGGGGCGGGGGAGAAGCAAGTTAGGAGTTAGGAGAGGCGGGTTAGGGGGTAAGGGCTACAACCCCTTCTTCTGCATCAATGCCATAATACGAGATGGGGCATCTTGAAGGTATCTTTTTATTTCATCCAGGGTAGCTTTGTAGTCAAGCAAAGGGCCGCCAATAGGATCCACAACATCTTGGGTTATGCTCGCTAATTCGCTGAGCAGAAAGATTTTATTAGCGTGATTTGGGAATTCCACGCACAAGGCTTCTTTATGGCCACTTTCCATGACCAAGACAATGTCAGATGCGGCAAGCATACGTTCGTTCACTTCCAGGGAGCGGTGACCGCGCATGTCGATGCCGAGCTTCCCCAACAAGTCCAGGATTATCGTATGGGGGGGGGATCCCGCTCGGGTCCAGGTTCCCGCTGAGGAGACTGCCCAAGCCTGGGGATGGTCCATCCCCCCCACCATCTGCCGGAAAAGCGCCTCCGCCATGGGAGAACGGATTATGTTAGCGGTACAAACGAAGAGTACGGATGGCATAAATTAGTGTCTATTATTGTTCTACAGGGATGATCAACCAGCGGCCGGCCGGGATGCTTTCGGCAGAAGGCCCCAAGGCATTATAATAACGAATTTCCCCCACCGAAGCCGAATACATGCCCGCAATTTCAATCACATCCAATTGCTGGTCCAGGAACACTACTTCGAATTTTGGCAAATCAGTCGGGTCAGCTTGCCCAGGCATAAGCACTAATTTCATTTCCGGCTGTAAAATATTACCTAATACATTCATCGCCATAATTACTTCTGTGGTTGTGTTGTATTCATTCTCTAGATATGCAAAACTATCTCCTGCGCGTACGGAGTGAATTAAATAATTTTTATCGGGGCCAAAGGGGGTGGTCAAACTTGGGCCAGAAGTTGGGAAAGGGGTGAAAGCTATAGTAGGAGTTGAGGTGGGAAAAGGCGTAAAGGTTGAGGTTGGAATGGGGGTTAGGGTTCTAAAAGGAGTCAGAGAAGGCAGGGGGGAACTGGTAGGGGTCGCATAGTATGCCAACTCCCTCGGTGTTTTTGTCTCTCCCGTTTCAGAAGCTCTCAAAGGAAATACAAATCCAAAGACGAACAAACCAGTCACCAGAAACAAGCCTAATGTTATAATTATAACTGGCCACAAGGATCTTTTCTTTCGCTTGCGCTTATGAACGGCAATATCAGCCGGAAGCCTTTCCAACCCATCCTGGGAATATGCCGGGCATTGTTCATATTTGCCATTCAAACATAGTTCAGCTTGGTGGGTTATTTGTATCCTTTGGGGAGGATTCGCCCGGTGACAGTAATTTCCCTTGCTAGGATAGAGATGACTGGTATTTTGATCGCTTTTTCTTCCAATAAATGGACAAGTATCTTCGTTGTTCATAAGTTCCGAACCAAGCTCATATGAGGATCTGGCGATCCTTTGCGAGCGTGAAAAACCCTCGAGATCCCGTCTGAAGCACTACTCCCCTCTCGCTGGTATGATCAGCCATCGATTTCCCGGGATTATTTCTTCATCCCCCAGGTTATTATAGAGACGAATGTCTCTAATAAAGACCTCATATCTGGCCGCAAGTTCATCAATATCGGTCTTCCGCTCTAAATATAAGGGTATAAAGCTGATAACTTGGTCAGGATCACTTTGCCCGATAGGGATTACCAACAAATCACCAGGCCAAATTCCTCTTCCTATAGGAAGGGCGCTGGATACTCTAATGACCTCAGGACTCGTATCATAAGAACGAGATAGTTCTCCCATGCTATCCCCCTCAGAGACACGATAGATCACGTATTGTTCATCACCGCCAAAGGGTGTCCCAAGAGCAGGGCCTGGCGTCGGTGTGATTGTAGGGGTTATGGTGGGAGTTGGCGTCTTTGTGGGGGTTGATGTTATGGTTGGGGTAGGGCTAATAGTAGGAGCGGATGAGGTACTCTCTTCTTCCTGCATATTGGAAGGGGTACTCGCATCACCGGCCATTGCTGGTGTTGAAGTTGGGACATCACCACCAACTGGAGTTAAGGCGGTTGAGGGGGCAAAAAAGATACCAGGCCGAATGGCAACGAAAATCACTGCCGCCACGATGATCAATCCACCAATCCACCACCAAGAAAACCTGCCCCTTCCGCCAAGGGGTAGGCCCTCCCCCTTAAACTCAGATGGAAAAGATTTTTTTCCTTCCGCCTGGTAGACAGAGCAACGGGAATATTTTGGTGTAAAACACATCTCCTCTTGATGGGCATAGGAGACAGATTGAGCTGGCTCAACACGGTGACAATAGTTCTCCCAATTAGGATTGCTGAAGCGCGTCTCTGGATCTGAAACTAGCCCTAAGTAGGGACATATTTCATCAGTGTATTTGTTGAGTTGGGATAAAGGATTATGGGGACCTTTCATATTCATCTCTCACCGTTTCTTTTTTCTCTTCTTACGTGGCCTACGATCCCCATAATACTCATCCGCGTAATAATAGGAATAGTAGTATGAATAATAACGAGAACCATTCGCTCCTACATTGTTCAAGACCACTCCAATAAGGTTAGCTCCTACACGTCTCAACTCTTCGACAATTTTTTGAGCCGCAGCGAGTTTTGTTTTCCCGGGTTGCATGACCAAGAGAATACCGTCAACGTGTTTACTTAGAATAACAGCATCGGTAACAGCGGTCACAGGCGGCGAATCCACTACTACTACATCAGAGCGTTCCTCGATATTGGATAAGACTCTACGCATGCGCTCAGAGCCCATCAATTCAGCAGGGTTGGGAGGCAAATTTCCAGAAGTGAGCAGGAACAAACCAGATACGCTTGACTCACGCAAAGCGCCATCCAAGTGAATATCCTCTCCCATAAACAAAGAAGTCAACCCACGCCGATTTGAAACCCGCATTTTACGATGAAGAGTAGGGCGTCTTAGATCTGCATCCACAAGGGAAACTTTTTTACCCCCCTGCGCCAGAACGATACCCAAGTTCGTAGCTATGGTTGTTTTTCCTTCTCCTTGCATAGGGCTGGTGACCAAAATTTTGCGGAGAGGAAAGTCTACACTCGTATACTGAATACTTGTCCGTAAGGAACGAAAGGCTTCAGAAACAGGTGAACGAGGTTCTGAGATTGTTATAAGCTCTTCAGATTCATCAACTTGCTGAATTACACCCAAAACCGGCAATTGAAGATAACGAGTGACTTCATCCGGGCCTCGAATGGTGTCATCCAAAGCCTCAATGAGGAATATCACCCCAACTGCCAGCATAGCCCCCACAACGCCAGCTAAAGCGGTATTCATTAATATCCGAGGACTGATAGGAACATCAGAAGGAACAGCTCTTTCTGCCTGTACAATATTGGAGATGGTCTCAGCCTCTGAGAGACGAACCTGCTCATAACTTTGTAAAGTGGAAGCATAGGTTTGGCGATATTGGGTCAAGGTAGATTCCAATCGATCTCGTTCTGCCTGGGTTTCAGTACCATCTCCTAAAGCTGCCAAGGTAGTATTAACTTCATCAATCTGACGTTGAATCTCATCTAATTGTGTTTTAAGGCTTTCTTTGGTGCTTGCATAGCGGGCTTCTTGCATCGCGGTATTCTGGTCGGAGAATACAATCACTATCGCATTAGCAATGGCTGCCGCGCGGTTAGGATCAATGTCCTCCACCTGAATATCAATAAGTTGCGTGTCCCGGACAGGTTGAACTGTAACCATCTCCTTAAGCTCTTTGGCCTCCATGGGCAAGCTTAATTGCTGAATAACTTCATCTAAAACTGGCTGCGTGGTCAACATTTCCGCGTAGGTTTGCGTGAGACGCTGGCTGGCGAGAACCGATGAATAATCCACGCCACCGGTACCGGGCGCCTCGTTGATCATCAAAGTAGCAGAGACCTGATAGATGGGGGTCATTTGCTGGCTGACCAAATAGGCCGATACAGCAGCGAGGACAGTTGCCATGACAATTAGCCAGGCCCAATGCCAAATAAGGATAGCGTAACGTCGAAGATCGTCTGATAATGGTTGTGGTTCCATGATTTCTCTCTTTTTTTTATTGATTATAAGCAAACTTTACTCATCTTACCATAATTATCCGTTAATTCTAGGGAGCGTGTTCACTCATCTAGGGCAATCGTATATAGAAAATAGTGCAGTGTCGTTGCGAGGAAGTTGGGCGGCGTTTTTTCCAGACGTCATTATGGGGTGGGGCTATTTAGGGCTTGGAGAAGGATATCCCGTACCAACTTTGGTTGAGGAATTAAAACTTGCGCGCCTCCAGTCGTTGTCCAGTTAATTACTTCGTCTTGGCTAATGAAATACTGCGTGATGCGAGATTGATCTATTAACTTAGTTGCCGTTGGAAGAAGTTTTAAAACAGATCCTAGCTTCATATTTGTGTCGACGTTATCTTTATAGGTGTTATAAAGTTTGGGTATCTTGGTAAGAGCCTTTATCTCCAATGCTTGATTGAAAATACCTCGTAATAATTCCTGATGGCGTCTATTCCGCCCAAAATCATTTTCTCCTGTGTGACGAGATTTAGCGTACCAGAACGCTGTTGCACCATCCATGTAGCGTTCGCCGGGGAAGAGGCAATATTGCCCACTATAATCCGGGCGATAATCACAAAGCGTTTTCTCTACTTGTACCGTGATCCCGCCTAGGTCCTCGACAACTTCTTCAAGGAATGAAACATGGATCAATGCATAATAGTCAGGCCGAACCCCAAAATTATATTCTAGTGTATCAGCCAGCAATTCAAAGCCTCCATGGGGGAAAGCAGTGTTTATTCGTTGAACAGTCCAGCCCGGTATATAAACATAGAGATCTCGCGGGAATGAGGTAATGTGTACCGTATCATCTTTGGTATTGATCGTTACCAGCATGATGGCGTCAGTTCGGTAACCCCTCCTATCCCCAAAATGGTCGCTCCCTAGGACAAGTATATTGATCTGTTTTTTGGGTTGGGGGATGAGAGGAACCCGTTGGTAGGAATTTTGGTCTACTGGTGGATATAGGTACTCATACGGGAGAGTTGGGAAAGGTGTAGGCGGGACCAAGGTATTGGTGGGGAACTTTATGGGCAAAATAGTACCTGTAGAGGTGGTGGATTGGAAAGGTGTTGGTGTGAACGTTGAGGTACGAGATGGAGGATTGCTGACAGTTTTCTCAGGAGTTTCGGCGGGGGGGCGGATAACGATATCGGGTGTTTCGCTCTGCTTAGGTCTGCTAACTACTGAACCAATGACCAGCATTAGCAGAAGGAGCAGGATGAAAGCGAAGAGTATTTTTAAGTTTTTTTCCATTTTAGTTTATGCGGTGAGAGGGGAGAAGAGTTGCTATCAATTCTTTTGTTCTCGCGCGGGGAGGAGGGCTGCGTTACCCTGCGCTCGAGCTGGATCGCCAGATCCAGCGGATGGTATCCGGGGGAACTGTCGTTCCCCCTCGAGCATGTTTGGGGGGAGGGCTGCGTTATCCTGCGCTCGAGCTGGATCGCCAGATCCAGCGGATGG
>DAOUWT010000102.1 GCA_030666985.1 Chloroflexota bacterium | reverse complement strand
GCTCAGAATGAGCCGCCCTCAGAGCAAAGCAGATTAACCCTACAAGGACTTCCGCCGATGGCCCCCAGGAGAAAACTTTGTCCGCTGAAAAAAACCTCAACAAACTGCTCAGTTCATTGTCTCCAAAGTTACTGGATGGTGAATATGTGTTTTGTACACTTGAAGATGCGAGTTACCATGATCATGTTTTTGTTCCATCAAGGTCAGCAGAGAAAGCGATTAGAGTATTATCAGAATTCAGTAGCCCCTAGGGCCGCCCAGCAATGCGGTTCCTTCATGAAGCATCCCCGCAGGGGAACGAGCAGCGCGGTTCTTGGTTAAACTAAAAAAGAGCGCAGAGAAAAAAGTCTTACAAGGAGATACCCTAAAAAACTCTGCGCTCCGAGAAAATTATATCATGCTTTTGGGTCACGCATATGCAAGAAGCGATGCAGGTATAAAAGCAGCGGAACGATGATTTCCGTTCCATTGAGAGGTTATAGTCAGAGGCGGCGTGCCCCTACTGCCGCCCGTCATAAGGCAGGAGTTTTCGTATGGTTGTTGTTACGCCTTCTGCAACCATTACTTCAGCGTTCAAATTCTCGTCGTGTATCTGGCTTATGAATTCGCGGCAACGACCACAGGGCGGCATAATATGACCGTCCCAGCCAACAGCTATTACTTTTAATATGCGGCTTTCACCAGCAGTTATCATAGCAGCCGCAGCCGCATGTTCGGCGCAAAAGCCCATCGAACTCCCAGTATCTATACACACTCCTGTATATACGTTTCCGCTTTCGGCAAGAATAGCAGCCCCCACTCCGCCAGCTTCGGCGTATTCAGAAATCCTGCGCGGATCAATTACAGATTTTGCTTTCTCATAGAGTTCATCAAAGGTCATATACATCTTGTTCATTCTACATAACGGGGCGCGAGATGAGCGGAGACCTGCCCTTGGCAGATTGCGTAGCGAGCGAAAAATGCGTCCTGGTTGAAGCTATTGCTAGAGGTGCATTGCAGCATAAAAGCTGATAACCGAAATAGCCCAAAATATGATCCACGAAATATGCTTGCCTTTTGTGAATATGCTGGACAATAGACCACTAACTAAAAATACGACAGAAATTATGATCAGTATTTGCTTCTGAATATTTCCACCTGGCGCTGAAATAACATACAGAATAGCGGCAAACCCCCACCAAGCAACAGTTGTTAAATGCCATGCAAACCGCAATACGCGCTTTGTAAACCAATCACTACCGAACAATTTGGGCAGGTCGTCTCTTTTGAAGAGCCGAATCAAGATGTAACGCTCGCCTAGATATGAATGAACGACACCGATAAATATTGCTAAGGTTGCAGCGAGAATTACCATATCTTCTCCATGCAGCTAATTTATGTTGATACAATTTTTTGGGGGCTGACAGGGCGCGAGATGGGCGGAACCGCTGCCGCGAAGCCGCGCAGTGGGCCAAAACCAAACCATTCAAAGTATGTAAGCATTATATCATGCAGCAATACACCATCCCCCGTCCCCCATCTCCCTAACACCTAACTCGCAACCCGCTTCACTTCAACCACCGCATCCAAATTCAGCGGGCCGTAAATATGCGGATACTCGTCCCCATCCACCGCCTCCCAACGGATTTCAGCCTCCACCTTTTTTGGGTCAATGTTCAGCAGCAGCAACTCCTCCACGTCCGCGTAGAACCTGCCCATCACGCCCGAAACTTGCTCCCACGTCGAACAATGGATAAACCCCTCCCCATCCAGGGAATCGGCCCGGTACTGGCCCAACCTTTGGGCCTCCTCCCACGCCTGGGGAACGCAAATATGCACGATCCGGCTCATAAATCCTCCAATAAATCCACAACCACATCTAAAATCTGCTCCGCCACTTCCAACTTGCTCATCAACGGCAACTCCCGCGCCCGCCCATCCGCCCACAACAACGTCACCCGGTTCGTGTCCGCGTCAAAGCCGGCCTGGGGAGATGTGATGTCGTTGGCGACTATTAAATCTAGTTTTTTGGCAGATATTTTGGCGCGTGCGTTCCGGGAGAGGTTCTGGCTCTCGGCGGCGAATCCCACCGTGAGGCGTGGACGACCCTGGGGGATGGCGGCGACCGTGCCCAAAACGTCTGGCGCAGCCTCGAGCGTGATGCCCGGAATCCCATCCGCCTTTTTGATCTTCTCGCCAGAGGGGTCGGCGGGGCGGAAATCGGCCACAGCGGCGGCCATGATCAATGCGTCGGCGTTTTCCACCGCGTCCAAAACCGCCGTGAGCATCTCAGCCGCCGTGGTAACACGCACCAGCTCCACGCCAAAGGGAGCGGCCAAACACGTGGGAGCGCTTATCAGGCAGACGCTTGCGCCCAAATCCAGGGCCGCCTGCGCCAGAGCGTAACCCTGTTTGCCCGACGAGCGATTGGTTATCACCCGGACGGGGTCAATCGGCTCCCGCGTTCCCCCGGCGGTGACGACCACTTTCCGCCCGGACAAGGAGCCGCCACTCCCCAGAGCCAAGCGCAAGCGGCCAAACAACTCCTCCGGCTCCACCATGCGCCCCTTACCGGCCAGCCCCGAAGCGAGGTGTCCCTCCGCCGGGCCGATGATGGTCATCCCCCGCTCGGCCAACGTCTCCAAATTGGACTGAGTAGCTGTGTTAGCGTACATCCCCCCATCCATGGCCGGAGCGACCAGCAAGGGGGTGCGGGATGCCAAAGCGGTGACGGTGAGCAAATTATCAGCCAGCCCATGGGCTAATTTGGCGATGGTGTTGGCCGTCGCCGGAGCGATCAAAAAAGCATCGTTCTTCTGGCCTAGTTCAATATGCAAGACATGGCTGTCACTCTGCCATAAATCATCATCCACATAAGCCCCTCGCCCGGTGACAGACCTAAACGTCAGCGGCGCGACCAGCTTGGCCGCCGATTCCGTCATCACCACATCCACGCGCGCACCCGCCTTGGTGAGCATGGATGCCAGCGTGACCGTTTTGTAGGCCGCAATGGAGCCAGTTATTCCAAGTACAATGTGTTTGTTGGTTAGTAGTTTCATAGTTGGGTAGTCGTTAGTCTCGTAGTCTTATAGTCTTTAGTCATCTAGTCCCTGTTCACCTGATTTCCTGTTTCCCTGCTTTCCTGATCTCCTAGTTTCCTGATTCCTAATCACTAGCCCTATTCATCTCCCAAATCATCCGCAGCCCCTCAAGCGTGAGCCAGGGATTGACAATATCAACCACATCCGTTTCTTTGGTGATGACTTCTGCCAGACCGCCGGTGGCGATGACTTTCATCTCTGGGCCGAGTTCGGCGCGGAAGCGGGCCACCATGCCCTCAACCAGGCCAACGTAGCCAAAGAGCAAGCCAGACTGCATGGCGTGGGGCGTGTTGCGCCCAATCACGGAGGGGGGGCGGGTTAGGTCCACGCGGGGGAGTTTGGCGGCGCGGGTGAAGAGGGCCTCGGCGGCAATGCCAATCCCCGGAGCGATAGCCCCCCCCAGGTAGTCGCCCTTGGCCGAGATAGCGTCAAAGGTGGTTCCGGTTCCAAAATCTACCACGCAGGCCGGGCCGCCGTATAAACGCTGCACCGCGGCGGCATTCACAATGCGGTCGGCGCCCACGTCGCGGGGATTCTCGTATAAAATCCGCACGCCGGTCTTCACTCCCGTACCCACGATGAGCGGTTCATGGCTAAGATATTCCTGGCAGGCTTGGGCAATTTTCATAGTCAGGGGTGGAACAACCGAGGCCATGCAAATCCCGGTCAGAGCATCGAGGGAGCAACAGGTGTGTTCCAAGAGACCGACGAATTGTAAACCATATTCGTCTGGCATACGTTCGTGTACGGTGGATACGCGCCAACTGGATTTGAGTTGGTCGTTTTTGTAGAGTCCGAGGGTGATATTGGTGTTGCCGATGTCGATGGTTAGTAGCATGGTTGCTCCTTTTGGGTGAGGGGTGTGAGGAGTTTGAGGGGTCTAAGGATTGTGAGGTTTCTGAGGAATTTGAAAATATTATCAAGCACACACATCTCAGATACCTCATACTCATTATTCAATAACGCTTGACGTTACCATCGTTATACGTTATTATTCATCCTATGATAAGAAGCTTCGCAGATAAAGAGACCAAAAAAATATTTGAGCGCAAGTTTTCCAGAAAGCTGCCTCATAATATTCAACGCAAAGGACGCATGAAATTAAATATCATTGATGCTGCCGAAGTTCTCAAAGATTTAACAATTCCACCTGGAAACCGATTGGAAAAGTTATCTGGAAACAGAAAAGACCAACACAGTATTCGCATCAATAATCAATGGCGGATATGTTTTATTTGGCGAAGCGGCGGCGCTTATGAAGTCGAAATAGTTGATTATCACAAAGGTTAATAAAATGACTAATGAAAAACTACTTTCACCCATACACCCAGGAGAAATTCTTTTAGAGGAATTTTTAGAGCCGATGGGCATCAGCCAATATCGTTTAGCAAAAGATATCAGCGTACCTGCCATTCGAATCAGCGAGATTGTACGAGGGAAACGAGCCATTACACCAGATACCGCTTTGCGTTTAGCACGCTATTTCGGGTTATCAGAAAGATTTTGGGGGAATTTACAAGCACGCTATGACATTGAGGTCGAAAAAGACAAATTGCAGAATCGACTTGAACAAGAAGTTCTTGTATACGCTGTAGCGTAAAGACGTAAAACGTAAAACTTCAAAATTATTTTGAAGCCTTTGCATCATCTGGTTCTTCTGTACCCTTTGCCACCTTTATCTTATTCTCCTCATTCAACAATATTATAGTCGGCTCCCAATCTTCAGGGAGCGGTTCCTCTACCATGGCATACGACATGATGATCACCCGGTCGCCAACGTTGACCAGGCGAGCGGCGGCGCCGTTGAGTTGAACTACGCCCGATCCCGCCTCTCCGGGGATGGTGTAAGTTTCCAATCGTGAGCCGTTGTCAATATCAACCACGTGTACTAATTCGTAGGCACGCATCCCGGCGGCATCCAAAAGGTTAGTGTCAATGGTGATGCTGCCCTCGTAATGCAAGTCCGCGCCAGTAACAACCGCGCGATGAAGTTTTGATTTTAGTAATTTGCGATACATGTTATTCCTCCTCTGCCTCCTCTGCACCTTCTGTCCCCTCACTCCAGCAAAACATTATCAATCAACCGCGTCTCGCCCACAAAAACCGCCATAGAAATCAGGCAACGATTCACATCGCCCTCTAACTCTTCGAGAGTGTCGGGATGAGCGCAAGAAACGTATTGTAAATCGGTCAATTCTTCGGCGTTGACGCGGTCTATCACGATTTGGCGCAAGGCGTTGGCGTCACGTTCGCCGTCCTCGAAAGCGGCCTGCGCTAGCTTTAATCCCTGAGAGAGTGATAGCGCAGCCTGATGCTGTTCAGCGTTTAAATAAGTGTTGCGGCTGGACATGGCCAACCCGTCCGGTTCGCGCACGATGGGACAAACCACAATTTCAATCGGATAGCTCAAATCTTGGGTCATGCGCTTGATAACTACCGCTTGTTGGGCGTCTTTTTGCCCAAAATAGGCTTTGTCCGGGCGCACGGCGTTAAAAAGTTTAGCCACAATGGTACTTACACCCTTAAAATGGGTTGGGCGGCGGGCGCCCTCCAATGGCTTGGTGACATCTTCCACCGTGACCCAGCTCTGATAACCTGCGGGGTACATCACTTCTGTGGTCGGAATCCAGACCACGTCCACGCCGGCCTCCTCCAGCATGGCTTTGTCGCGGGGGATGTCGCGGGGATAAGTTTCCAAGTCTTCGTCGGGAGCGAATTGGGTCGGGTTGGCGTAAATGCTGGCCACCACAGAGGCGCACTCTTCGCTGGCGCGGCGCGCCAACGAGATATGGCCTTCGTGCAAAAATCCCATCGTGGGCACAAAGCCAATTGGCCGGGGGAGTTCTGCGAGAGCGGTAGTGAGTTCTTCAAGAGTTGTGACGTGCTTCATAATTAGTCCTTGGTCGGATAGTCGTTAGTCGGGTAGTCTCCTAGTCACTAGTCACTAGTTCCTAATCTCCTGATTCCCTGCTCCCTAACACAATAGTTGCTTTTACAAGATTCAGCAGGGTGTGGTTGACGGGAGTGGGGACGTTTTGCTCCTCCCCGGCCCTGACCACGGCTCCGCAGATGGCGTCAATTTCGGTCGGGGCGCCGCGCTCAACGTCTTGGAGCATGGATGAGCGATTGGCGGCGGTGCGGCGGGCAACGTCCTCGGCGGCGGCGAGCGGGGCGTCAAACGCCAGGGGGATGTTTTGTGCCCGCGCAACGGCGACAACTTCCTGGACGGCGGCGGCCATCAACTTGCGGGCCGGGGGGATTTTGAGCAGGTCTCCGTTGGGAACGCGGAGCAGAGCGGTGAGGGGGTTGATGGCGACGTTGATGAGCAATTTGCTCCACACCAGGGATTTCACGTTGGGGGTGGTTTTCACGTTGAAGCCGGCGTTTGCCAACATTTGGGCCAACTCCGCCGAGCGGGGATGCTCCCCCAGGGTGATGACGCCCTCCCCGGCGGGGCGCACCCGCCCCGGGCCTAGGAGGGTGGCCCCTGTGGTGGTCACTCCCTGGGCGGCACGCCCATCCCCCAGGTGACGGGCCAGAATCTCCCGGTTCCCCGCCCCGTTCTGGAGGGTTAGGGCGACACCGTTGGGGGGCAGCACCTGGCTCAACTGCTGCGCTACGCGCTCCGTCTGCCAGGATTTTACCAGCACCAGCGCGAGACGCATCCCCGTGCAATCGGTCACATCAGCGGTAGCACGCACAGGATAGGCCACATCCCCCACCCGCACCCCGTGCTGACGCAGAATGGACAGGCCCGCGGGCCAAGTTCCGAGCATGGTGACATCTACCCCAACGGCTGAAAGCCGCGCGGCGAAGAGGTTGGCAAGTGCGCCTGTTCCGATGATGAGAATTGAGTTTGTCATGGTAGAATATAAATAACTATACGGAGGTAAAGATGAATAAGATAGAAGTTGTTTTCAAAGGTGAAGACGTAGTCCTAAAAAGTGAGTTGCTAGAAGCTATAGGCCTTAAAAAGGGCGAAAAGGTTGAGGTGCGTCCAAGTAAGCTTGAGCTAATTCCAGCCAATTTTTCAGCAGAGGAAAAAGTTCGGAGGGCAAGAGTCATAAGAGAGACTTATGGGGCTTGGACAGAGGAAGAAGGGGAAGCTGCCATGGAAGATATTAAGGAGATGAGAGAGAAATGGCAACCTCGCGACTTGTCCTAGATACTGACGTGGTCATTGACCATCTTCGGCGTCGTACTGAAGCTGTTAATATTGCTCTTGCTAAATATGATGTGTCTATTACAGCCATCAGCCATTACGAGTTATTGTCTGTTAAATTTATGTCTGTTCGGCAACAGGCTTCTTTAGCGCAAATTTTGGGCATTGTGGATGTTATACCTTTTGATGTAACTGCCTCTGAACATGCTGCTCAACTTTGGAATTTTCTAAGGTCTCAAGGACAACTAATTGGGGTTATGGATACTCATATTGCTGGAATATGCTTGAGCCAAAACTTACCTCTCTTGACACGAAATACTAAACATTTTCAACGTGTGCCTGAGTTAAAGATTGTTTCGCCTCAAGACATTTAATCACGTTTCACGTTTTACTCATCACTTTTTACTCTTTACTCTCCCGCAGGTGCAACGCACTTCAAAACCCGCGAAGTGCAATGCACCTGTGGCAATCACGTTTCACGTTTTACTCATTACTTTTCACTCATCACGAACCCATCCCACTCCTCATCTGGCATGGAGAAAGTATGTTCTTCAGCGGGGAAAATCTTGCTTTCGACATCGTCCTTGTAGGCCGTGATAGCCTGGGCTATAGCGGTGTGCAAATCGGCGTATTTTTTGACGAATTTGGGGGTGAAGCGGTCGAAAAGTCCTAGTAAATCGTGAGTGACAAGCACTTGGCCGTCGCAGCCCGCTCCCGCGCCAATGCCAATGGTGGGGATTTCTAATTGAGCGGAAACGTATTCGGCTAGTCGCGCGGGGACTGATTCAAGCACTATCCCAAAACAGCCCGCTTCTTGGAGCATAAGTGCATCTTCAATGAGTTTTTTGGCCGCCGCGGCGGTTTTGCCTTGGGCGCGGAATCCGCCCATTTGGTGGACGCTCTGCGGGGTGAGGCCCAGGTGTCCCAAAACGGGAATCCCCGCCCCGATGATGGCCTTGATGGCTGGCAAACGCTCCCGGCCGCCCTCTAG
>DAOUWT010000083.1 GCA_030666985.1 Chloroflexota bacterium | reverse complement strand
GACTGCCGCGTCACAAAAAACGTTCCTCGCAGTGACACAGTGTACTAATACATTGTCAAGTTACTGCGTACTCACGTTTTGGAGGACGCGCTTGATGATCGTCTCCAAGAGCTGTGGATCCACCGTATCACCCAGGCGGGCCGTGACAGCCGCATAGACCCGGCTGTACAGGTCATCGCCGCTGGCAGGGTTTTCTGAAACCGGAGCACTCACCGGGCTGACGCTAGTCGCGCTCGGGGAAGGTAATTCCGCCAAATAGGGCCGCTCCGGGGCGGCGGGCGGCTTATCGTGGGGGCGCACGAGTTCCACCCCCAAGCGTCTGGCCTTGTCGCGCGCCAAATCCGTCAGGACAACGTCGTCGCCAATATCTAAGGCGCCAACGCCCTGTCTCGCCAAATCTTCAATATCACGTTCGGTATAAAATGTCTTCGGCATGGGATACTCCCAAAAGAAAACTAGTAGTGGTAAAAAATAAGTGATGGGCTGTCATTGCGAACCCCGGTTTTTGGGGTGTGGCAATCCCCCTGACTGCATTATCCCAGTGCTAACCGGGAGACTGCCACGTCACAAAAAGCGTTCCTCGCAGTGACACGGTCATTAATACTTCTGAACAATGCCTTCTAAACTATCTAAAGCCTGAACAGCGGCATCGCGGGCGGTTTTGGCCTCAGCCTCGGTGCCCGACAGCCACATGCGCCCATAACGCCCAACCGAGCTGACATGCACAATATTGATGCTGGCTTTTTTCTCGGCTTCATTGCAGGCAAAATTTATATACGCCGCCGGGTAACACTCCACCACCAACAACGTTTGACCGGGAACCAACATGCTGCCGCGCCGGAAACGGTTGAGGAGTTGGGCCTGATAAGGATCAACATTGGTGATGAGTTGGGTAGACGCGATTTGAGGACGAATGCGGTCTTCGATATTCAGGCCCAGCCGCTCCAGGACAATGCGCCCAGATTCGATCACGGCGGCCTGTCTCGGCGAATGGATTTCGAACATCCCAAATTCGCGCTCAACTATCTGCGCCCCCGGTTTGGCTTCCGTGGCCTTAACAGCAATATCCACGGTGCGAAAAACCTCATTCCCAGGAGCCATCTCAATGTACAAAGATGCCATGCCCTCAGTCGGCAAATCTCCCTGGGTCACAGTGCCCACAAAGGCCGCGTACTGCGGCTGCATGCGGTTCAGATAACAATAACAACGAAGAGAAAATTCACTAGCCATAAAACACTCTCTTTTTAATATTCGGGGTAATTACTCAGTCATCCTGGAAATAGAACACGGATTTTGCGGATGCTGCGGATTTTCACGGATTAAAACCTTTTTTAATGTTTTTATCCGCGCACATCCGCCCAATCTGTGTCATCCGCGTTCCATTTTAGCTAATTTAACTATAGCCTGAGTAGCCACTATTCGGGTTCCAGGTCGTGCATGGCGATTCCCAGGGGAGTCACAAAAACGGGACGCTCTGGAACGTGGGTGGGGATACCGGTATACTCGGCGATCACCGCCGCCATGCCCGGGTAAGCGCAAGTGCCGCCTACTAAGACCAAATCATCAACCGGTATCTGGCTCTCTCTCACATGCCGGGCCGTGATACTGGCCACTTTTTCCATCACCGGGCGCAGAGCGGGGAATAAGCGGGATTGCTCGGCGGGATTCACCTTCAGGGCCTCGGCAGCCTCGAAGGTGATGTCGTTGGCCCCGGCGACCACGAGAGAGAAATGCGTCCCGCCCGTGGCTTCATCCGCCGTGTAGAGGACTTCCCCACCCTGGAGGATAGCGATCCCGGTCGTGCCGCCGCCCACATCCACGATGGCGCCGTTCTCCAAGCCCAGCAGAGCGTTGGCCGCTGTTGGTTCATCCACGAGATGGGTGCAACGCAAATCGGCAGCCTCCAGCACATGGGCAACGGCCCTCACTTCGGGCCGGGGGACGCCGGGGGGATAGCCGCTGGCGGCGTGGGTGAGCGTCCGGCCCAGGCGACGCTCCACGCGGGCCTTCATCCCCCGCAGACGATCCACCGCACCCAAATAATCCACCACCAGGCCATCGCGCACAACCTGCGCAAACTGGTACTCGCCCGCCACAGGTTGATAGCCCTCGTCGAGGACGACCAACACCAAGTAGGCGGTGCCGAGGTCTACGCCAACGTGCAGCGGCCCTTCGGGGGGAGTGTCCAGCGGGGGAGGTTCGGGGTCGGGAAGCCAGCGGATGACACGCTCTGCGCGGGCCAGGGTCTGGACGACCTTGGGGCGTGAGAGGTAATCCCGCGCCTCTATTTCTTGTCTCCGCTGGCCCGTCCGCCAAAGCCGCCTTTAGCGTTTTGGGGGAGGATCATCTCGACGTTCTCGTGGGGGCGGGGGATGACGTGGACGGAAACGAGTTCCCCAACCCGCTTGGCCGCCGCGGCCCCAGCGTCGGTGGCGGCCTTGACCGCCCCAACGTCCCCGCGCACCATCACGGTGACATATCCGCCGCCAACGTACTCCGAGCCGATCAGGACTACGTTAGCGGCCTTGACCATTGCGTCAGCGGCTTCGATAGAGCCGATCAGCCCTCTAGATTCAACCATTCCCAGGGCGATAAATGAAGGATCTTGTGCCATAGTTTTTCTCCTAAGTAAATAATCTTCTAAAGTGTTGCGTGATGCGTGATGCGTGTTGCGTGTTGCGTGATCTCACGTTTCACGTCTTCACGCTTCACGTCTTCACGTTTCACTTCCGCAAAACTTCTCTGACAACTTCTCTAACAATTGCCTCAATCTCATCCGGCGTGGGGCCGTAGACTGGGCCGGCGGGGACAGTGCCAGCCCGAAGGGCCTCCCCCGGGGGAGATGAGGTTTGATAAGCGATTCTTTTGATATTGTATAAATGATGCACGGTGACGTTATCGCCTGTGATTGCGCCGCCAATGCCGCCGGAGCCTAGGGTGAGGGAAGGCATGATCTTGGTGGTCATGCCAATCATTCCCAGGGTTCCCATAGTATTAACGCCTATGCGGAAGACGGGCTTCTCCAGGCTAAAGGCATTGATGGGTTTTTCATCGATGGCGTGAATGATGAGGCTGTGTCCGCGCCCGCCAAAGTTGATCAATTCGATGCAGCGCTCACAGCCGGCTTCCCAACCGTTGGCTTCGTACCAGCCCAGCACTGTGGTCAACTTTTCGCGCGAGAGCGGCTCATCCGGCCCAACTTTGTCCAGACTCGCCACCAGAACACGGGCCTGCCCAGGGACACGAATACCCGCCAGGGCAGCCACATACTGCGCCGATTTGCCAACCGCCGCCACGTTCAGGCTGCCATCGGGATGGAATAAGGTTTGGCGCAGGGCATCCGCCTGATTCTCATCAACGAAATAGGCTCCTTCAGCTTCCATTAATTTTTTCAAACGCGAGGCTATGGGACGGTCGGCTACTACAGATTGCTCGGTTGCGCAAATCAGTGAATAATCGAATGCCTTGCTAGAGACAATGTAGCGGGCCGCTTTCTCTAAATCTGCGCTGCGGTCTACGTAAACCGGCACGTTGCCAGGCCCAACGCCATAGGCCGGCTTGCCCTGGGAGTGGGCCGCGCGTACCATCCCCGCGCCGCCCGTCGCCAGGATGAGGGCTGTGCGTTTATGAGACATCAATTCCTGGGTTCCAGGCAAGCTGACCTGGGTCATGCAATTGATCAGGCCGGGAGGCGCACCTGCTTCTAGTGCGGCGTCGTTCATGACCTTTACGGTCGCATTCGCGCAGTTGACTGCCGAAGGATGCGGGGCAATCACAATCCCGTTGCGGGCTTTGACAGCCATGAGCAATTTATTTATCACCGTGGAAGTGGCGTTAGTGCTGGGGGTCAGGGCGGCTATCACTCCCATGGGCCAGGCCACTTCGATGATGCCGCTAGCCTGACTGCCTCGGATGATGCCGACTGTTTTTACGTTCTTGATGCTCTTCCAAACGTTTTTGGAGGCAAACTCGTTTTTGAGCTTTTTGTGCTCCGGGACGCCGAACCCCGTTTCCTCAGCGGCCATCCGTCCCAGACGCTCGGAAGCCAAAAAAGCCGCCTGAGCCATGGCCGCGCAGACGCGATCCACCTGCTCCTGGGCGGCGTTGGCCCAAACTTGCTGCGCCTGATAAGCTTTTTCTGCCATCTGGCGGGCTTCTTGAATTGAGCGCAGGTCTTTTTCTGATTGGGTCATAGTTCTAGCAATCCGATGTGCAACGCATCAAAAGAAGATGCAATGCACATTGGGGTGGTTTATAAATGGTGGCTCTTTGGGATTTCACGGGATTTACCAGTGAAACGTGAAGCGTGATGCGTGAGTTACTCGGTCACGTTTCACGTTTTACGCTTCATCCTTGATATGCCACTTTCCCATCAGCTACCGTGTGGTCAATAATTGCCATGATCACGGCGTCCACCGGGGAATTCTTGGTGATGTCGGTTTGGCGGCCACCGGAGCCGTGGGCGGTCAGCACCAAGTCGCCTATCCCGGCGTCCAGGGTATCGACGGCTACGTAGGGTTTGCCGAAGGCCGCCCCGGTCTCGTCTGCCTGACGCAGGATGAGCAGCTTGCGGCCGACTAATTTTTCATCTTTTATGGTTGATATTGTGGTTCCAATAACTTTGGCTATTAGCATAATTCTTTCCACTAATCTTCGCTAATCTTCACGAATTTTCGGTTCTAAAACTGGCGAAAAACGACTTCGCCGTCAACTTCTAAGTGGTCAATGACTGCCGCGATCACGGCATCCACCGGGCATCCTTTGGTCAGGTATGTTTGACGGGCGGCAGAACCGTGCCCGGTCAGGACAAGGTCTCCCACGCCGGCGTCAACCAAATCTACGGCCACGTAGGGTTTACCGATGGCCTCGCCGGTGTGATCGGTCTGACGCAGGATGAGGAGCTTGCTCCCATGCACCCGTTTATTTTTTATGGTGGCGATGGTTTCGCCAATAACTCGTGCTATGCGCATAATTATCTTAGTCTCAATATAACTACTCAGGCTACGACTAAATGCACAAAATAGAACGCGGATGACGCTGATTCTACGGATTTACACGGATTTTTTTGATTTTAATCTGCGAAAATCCGCCTGATCCGCAAAATCCGCGTTCTATTCCTCTGATGGCTAAGTAATTACTATCAATAAGCCTTTGTAGTCGCCGCAACTGGCGCGGCAACTCCATTGGCCTCCTTTTCGCCTTGGACGATCTTGACGCCCGCGCTGGCGCCGATGCGGGTTGCTCCAGCCTCGACCATGCTCTTGGCGTCCTCGTAAGTCCGCACCCCGCCGGAGGCCTTGACGCCAAGCTCTGGGCCGACGACTCGGCGCATGAGGGCAATATCCTCAATGGTGGCCCCACCGCCGGAAAAGCCGGTAGAGGTCTTGACGAAATCCGCGCCAGCTTCTTTCGACAAAAGGCAGGCGGTCACTTTTTCGTCTTGATCCAGCAAAGAGGTCTCAATGATCACTTTCAAAATAGCGCCGGCAGCGTGTACCACTCTGACAACTCCGTTAATATCCTGAGCTGCCAAGTCAAAATCTTTGGCCTTGAGCGCGCCAATATTGATCACCATGTCTATTTCGGTAGCCCCATCCCTGATAGCGGTTTTGGCCTCATAAGCCTTTACTTCGGTAGATGATGCGCCCAAGGGGAAACCTATCACCGAGCATACTTTAACCGGGCTGCCTTGCAGTAAATCGGCACACAGCTTGACATTGGCAGGATTGACACATACAGAGGCAAATTCATATTTGCGGGCCTCGTAGCATAATTGGGCAATTTGATCATGGGTGGCATCCGGTTTCAGCAAAGTATGGTCCACCATCCGGCCTACGCTGGGATCGTCGGGGATATCGCCCAGGGAGGAAGTAACGCGCTCCGCTCCAGCGCTGACCACCCGCCCAATGTTGTCAAAGCATGTTCTGACACAAATTCCCTCAGCGCATTCTTCAGCACAATATTCTCCATTAGACGGTGCGCTGAATTGCTCCTGCTCCGATAAAGCAATCAGCACTTCGCGGGTAACAACTTCCACTAATTTTTCTACAAACTCAATTTCGGGTGACATATTCTTTTTCCTACCGTTTTTCAATCGCCATGATCTTATCTACGCGGCGGGCGTGGCGTCCTCCGCCGAAATCAGTCTTCAACCAGGTCTCCACGATCTGACGGGCTAAATTCTCACCGATCAAACCTGCTCCCAGGGTGAGGACATTGGCGTCATTATGTTCACGGCTATTGACCGCCGTGGCATGGTCGTAGCACATTGCGGCCCGGACGCCGGGCACTTTATTGGCCGTCATGCAGCTCCCAATTCCGGCCCCATCTATGATTATCCCGCGCCAGGCTTTTCCATCACTCACTTTTTTGGCTGCGGCGTAAGCGAAGTCGGGATAATCTACAGACTCTGTACTAAAGGTTCCGCAATCATCAACTTGGTATCCTTTTTCTTGCAAGGATTTTTTCAATATCTCTTTGAGCGGGAAGCCTCCATGGTCAGCGCCCAGGGCAACCGTTTGGGTCACTGCGCTGGGGATCACCGACCCGGCTGGTGAAGGTTGAGCGTCCGAGGCCGGGACTCCGGTCCCGTGCATCGTTTGGCTCACAATTCGTTGCACGATCTCGTGCAGTTCAATCTCAGAAGGGATATCCATTTTATGTTTCGATTGATTGAATGTTACCGGGCCTCAGTCTCGCTGGGGACAGGGAGTCTGCGAAAGGCAAACTCATCCCCAGGGGTTTGGGCATGCAAGTTCGCAAAAAAGCGGAAGCGGTCACTACGCAATTCTGAATCGACATATTCAATGACCTGACCAGAAGTTAGCCGGGTCTCTCTATGAAAGACAAATACCACAGCCGGTGATTCCAAACCCAACAGACGGGCAACTTCAGGCGTGGCCAGGCTGGCTTCAATGACTTGTTCGGCGTGGTCAGGTTTTTTGTTGTAGACTGAGGAAAGCGTTTGGTAGAGCGATTCGCTTGAGAAATCATGTTCCAATATTCCTGGGCAAAGAATGTGCGGCAGATACGAACGTTCAATAGCGGTTGGCTCACCATCCATCAGCCGCACCCTGCAAAGGTAGACAACTTCGGCCCCAAGTTGGATTTGCAATCGCCGTGCTAAAAAGGAATCTGCGCTGATAAGCTTGGCTTCTAGGACTCGGCTGGTCACTTGCTTGCCGTGGATTTGCATCTCGTTGGTAAAGCCGTAAAGGTATTGAGCCGTCTTGTCCAGGCGCGGGTCTGAAACGAAGGTTCCTACGCCTGGAATCGTCTTTAGGACGCCATCCTTAGCCAGCTCGCTGATGGCACGCCGAACCGTGTTACGTCCCACGGAATGGGCCTGACTTAGCTCATGCTCCGAAGGGAGGCGGTCGTTGGCGTTCAACTCTCCACGGCTGATTTGCTCGCGGATCGATTCGGCTACAACTTGATAGAGGGGTTTGGCTTGTTTTTCGTCGCTCATGGTAATTGTTCTCGATGTTCTGACTTATTCCTACATGTACCTACATGTCTGAGGTTATTATAGCCGTTCTATCTTTCGGAGTCAAGCTGCAAAAAAACCGTTGCCCAAAAGCAGCTCTTTGCGATTGGCCTGCATAACGATTTTGTCGGGCTATACACCCATCGCGGGCAATTCACGCCTGAGAATGGCGCGTTCCATCTAGAAGTTCATCTCTCAGATATTGAAGTTGGGGACGATTATGTTAGACTAGTGGGGGATGCGAGCTTGTGGAAAGACGATGTAAGGATTTATGAGGTGAAGGGAATTGGTAGTCTCTTAGTCTAGTAGTCGGGTAGTCGGCCCTCTCCCGCCGTTTAGCAGATGACATTCACCAAATTGGGGGACGGGCCGCGGTTGTGAGTGACTCTGCACCCCAGGAAGTGTTTACCCTCCCATCTGTGCCCGATGCGGCTCTCCCACTGATCGAGATTCTTCCCACGCAGATGATTTCATTGGCCCTGGCGCAGATGGCTATCACCTGGATATTACGTCATCCTGGTCTTACTAGATGTCCCGGAAACTATTTACGCTTTAACGTTCAAGCATCCTGCCATAAAATTCAATGACCCATCTTAATTCTAGCGAAACTACAGAGCTTTCACCACAATATTTGATTGACAATAGGAAATAATAAAATGAATTTCTTCTTAACGGGAAAACCCTTATCCATCGTGCCATGGGGAATCGCCTTTATTTTGTGGTCTTTAGGAGGATGGTTATTGAGTGTCCATGCCTTCAATCTTGAAAAGAAAGGCAGATTTTTAATCGGCTCAGGGTTGGGAATGGTTCTCTACGTGTGGCTTGTAAATATACTTGGCCATTTTTTGCTTCCGTGGCTCGCCTTTAGCCTTCCAGCAATTATTGTATTTTTAATCGGAATTTTCTACGCATGGAAATCAGAGAAGCCTTTTTTCCCCTGGGAAGACCTCTTAGACTGGCGGCTTATGCTGATTTTCTTGCTAATCGTTTATGTGGAGTTGCAAATTGGAAGAGGCCTAGGCATTTTTGATGATGCACAAAATACTTCCTTGATATCTCTACTTGCTGTAGGAGATATCCCACCCCATTTCTATATGAATGCAACCTTGCGTTTTGAGTACCATTATGGATTCCAGATCTTTGGGGCAAGCCTGGTACAACTGGGTAAGTTATTTCCATGGATCGCTTTTGATCTTGCTAAAGCGATCATGATAGCTTATAGCATTCTTTTCGCCGGTCTTCTAGGGATGCGTTATACGCGCAATTTGAACTCAGCGGTGCTGATAACAATTACCTTTACTTTCGCCACAGGCACTATATATCTACTTAATTTAGCCCCCGCACCTATTCTAGACAGGTTCAATTGGACCATAAAACTAGTAGGCCCCGACCCAGTGGTTGGGATGCGGTTTTCGGATGCACTGAGAGAAATAATAACTTTTGATGATCTCACACCGCCTCTTATGTTCTCATACATGAACGGGATAACCAGTTGGCCCTTTGTGATGTCTCAAGCTGGCCCAAGTACCTTTGGGTGGATGATTCTCTTTTTAATGTGGTTCCTTGTTCCCAAGAATAAAAAGAAGGAGAATTGCTGGATATTTGCTGTTTTGTTTTCCGTGTTAGCATTAGCTTGGGAAATTTTTTATGTGCTATTGTTCATTGGTGGAATGGGAATTTATGTATTAAGTAAGATATATCGCAAAGAAATGGATCAGGCTTTATTTTGGGGTTTGTTGATGTCAATGCCCATCGTGTTAATTCAAGGGGGAACACTAAGCGGATTTTTACTCTCCATTTTAGGAGGAAGTGCGAGTGCGGGAGTCGGCAATGAGGAAAGCCTTTCAGGTTTTATTTTCCAGTGGCCTCCTGCTATCTATTCATCTCGCTTAGGGAGCTTGAGTATATATTCTCCAGTAGAATTACTGGCAGCCATTATGGATATTGGACCTGTTATCTTTTT
>DAOUWT010000222.1 GCA_030666985.1 Chloroflexota bacterium | reverse complement strand
CGGCCTCTTCATCCAGGTGTTTGGGTAAAGGCAACTGCACCAAAATACCGTTGACCAGCGGGTTGTCATTCAATTCTTTGACCTGCTTCTCGACTTCCTCCTGAGAAGCATCCGCTGGCAGCGTGTAACTAAAAGATTCCATACCCAACCTTTTGCAGGTGCGTTGCTTCATACCCACATAAACTTCCGAGGCCGGATCGCTGCCCACGAGCAGGGTTGCTAATCCGGGAGGGGGATGGCCAGCGGCCACGAGCGCGGCCACTTCGGCAGCTGCAGCTTCGCGGACTTCCCTTGCGATGGCTTTGCCGTCAATGAGTTTTGCTGTCATTGTTTTCTCCTATTTGAATGTAATTAACCATTGGACTAAAAAAACCGACAGACGCGAATCCAACTTGAGGTGGATAGCATCCATAAAAAATGATCTGATCCCTAAATGATACCGTTAAAGGCGGATTTCCCGCAAACTCTATTATGGCTAAAAATCAGAATCTGCACAAGTTATTTTTGTCACCACCTTGCGGTAAATAATTCCTCCCTGGGATGTTGCAATCTTATTACGTTTATCGTAAAATAGGAGTGAGCAACCCTTATGACCCAAAAGATGACTACAATATGCAAAATGTTGATATCAATGTCCATAATGTCCATGATGATGCGCGGGTTATACTGGATGCTCAGTACGGATATACGGTAGAAGAAATCGTCAGGAAATCACCCTGGCGATTTTTATTTTTTGAGAAACGTCACTGCGAGCGTAGCTTGCAGAGCGTGGCAGTCTCCCCACCCTAGGAGATTACTTCGTCGGCTATGAGCCTTCTTGCAATGACGTACAAATTTATTTGGAGGTATAGAATGACCGAACGCAAGAAAATCACCATTACCACCCTGTTCAACAAAGCCGCAAAAGGTGAGCCAATCTCGTGGCTGACCTGCTACGACTATCCGACGGCCTATTTCCAGGAGCAAGCCGGCATAGATATGATCCTGGTGGGCGACAGCCTGGGCATGACCATGCTGGGTTACGACGGCACCCTGCCCGTGACCATGAACGATATGATCCGTCACACGCAGGCTGTGCGGCGGGGTGCGCCGACGGCCTTTTTGGTGGGTGATATGCCCTATATGAGCTACCAGCCCAGCGATGAGACCGCTATCCGCAACGCCGGGCGTTTCATGGCCGAAGCGACTTGTGATGCCATCAAACTGGAGGGGGGCGGCGAAATGGCCAACCGCATCGAGGCCATCCGCAACGCCGGGATTCCAGCTATCGGCCACCTGGGACTGACCCCCCAAAGCGTGGCGGCCCTCGGCGGGTTCCGCGTCCAGGGCAAGGGCGCGCTCCAGGCCAAGAAAATCATTGATGACGCCAAAACCCTCGAAAATGCCGGGGCGTTCGCCATCCTCTTAGAAATGGTGCCGGACCGGGTCTGCAAAATCATCACCGAACGCGCTAAAGATTGCCTGATCTTGAGCCTGGGTTCCGGCCCCGACGCTCACGGTCAACTGTTGATCTACCACGATATGTTTGGCCTATACCCTAAATTCAAACCCAAGATGGCCAAGGTCTTCGGCAACGCCGGGGAGGTGATCCTCGACGGATTGAAGGATTACGTCAATGAAGTAGGTGACAAAACCTTCCCGCAAAAGGAGAACTGGTTCACCATCAAGGATGACGAGTACGATGAGTTACTGGATTTACTTGATTAATTATGTAGAAACGCAGCATATCGTACCCTTTAGATATTCTGCGTCTCTATGCTTTTTTAGGAGACGAGATTTATGACTGACCTACGTGAACGACTAGAAATTCCCGCTGACCGTTTAGATGAGATCAACGCGGTATTTCTCAACCCCGATATGCGCGTGATGAACGAGTTTCTCGATGTGGTTGCCAAATATGGCACGCCCGAGGAGATCAATGCCAAAGCCCATGAAGCCCGTAAGCTGGATAATTTGCTGGCGAAAGTCAAAGCAACCAAGCCCGAATATATTGCCGACCTGGAATGGCTCGTAGAGCAGCGTGACGCGGGCGCATTCATCTCGGTGGCCGACTACCGCAAAAAAGTACTCGGTGACAAAGCCAACACCACCAGCTTTGCTGACGATTATGCCGTGACGCTTGAGATCAGCGCCTGCCAATACTTTCCTTATCTCATCGAAGCCGCGAAGCGCGCCATCGCGAATGAAATGCTCATGCCAGGCCGCTTCATCCGTGTGCGTAAGATGAAAGAGCAAGAAGCCGATGGCGACCTGGCCGCCTTTGCCGCCGGTATGCAAATTGTGGGCGCAACTTATGTTGAGACTCTCGATACAAAAGGCACCGATGGATCCAACATCCATTTAGGCGGGCCTGCGACGATCACCGGTTATTTTGGCGGCGTTGGGCAACCCAACGGACACGCGCTTAAATGGCTGGACGAGTTCCTGTATTACTTCACAGAGTACGGCATAAGCCAGGTTCTAAACATCAATCCCGGCACCGTTTTCCTGGGCTATATGCTCCACCGTTTGGGCGTGGATATCGAGTTCAAAATCTCTGTTTATATGGGTAATGATAACCCCTATGCCGGGTTGTGGACCATTCTGGGCGCAAAGCTCTTCGCCCGCGATGACGGCACTTCTCCACTGATCGGGTTCAACTGGTCCAATTCGATCAACAACGAGACCATGGAAATCACCGCCCAGTTCCGCAAAGATTGGGGCTTCGAAGATGTGGTACGTTTCGAGCATCATATCGTTGAAACCTACAAGAGCATTGTAATCCAACCCTATAATCGCCGCGATGAACTGCTTGAAATTGCCAGCCACGTTGCAAATATCTCTGCCAAACACGAGGGCGGCGATCCAGAGATTGATCAGACCCGCGACCACCCATCCGATATTCTCGATTACTTCCGTGACAAAGAAGATGTCATCGAGTCCGGGCACTGGGATGCGCTGGCATTGAATTTCCAGGACAAACTCGATGCTCTCAATAAAACTGCCTGGGCCTTAACTGAGAAGGGCTTATCGTTCATCGCCGCACAGAATTTGCATCGGTAGGTGATCAGGTGGTATACAGGTAAACAGTGTAAGCAGGGTATTCCCGTGTCTATGCTGTTTACCTGATGTTTTTCCCCAGCTAACAACAAAGGGCGTGTATCTATCGCAGCCTTCTTAACTCATGGAAGCGCTGTTTTTCATCCTTAGTCAGGTTTATAGGGAGCTGAATTTCAACCTTGACCAATAAATCTCCGATGTTTTGGGGGTTTCGCATGTTGGGCATCCCTAAACCGCGCAAGCGGAATGTCCGCCCGTTATCCGTTTCTGGTGGGATTTTTAGTTTGACGCGCCGGTCAATACCGGTAACTTCAATTTCACCACCTAGCAAAGCATCGTAAAGACCAACCGGGATGCTGGTCCGCAAATTATCTCCATCGCGCTCAAACAAAGGATGGGGAAGGATTTTTACTTTCAGGAACAAATCGCCAGCCTGACCACCCCTGGCACCGCGACCACCTTGCCCCCGGAGGCGAACCTTGGAGCCTGTCTTTACGCCAGGAGGAATTTTCGCTTCGATCTTGCGACCATCTTCCCATTGCAAAACGCGCTGCGTGCCCTGGTAGGCTTCTTCCAGGGTAATATCGACACTATGTTCTGCATCTTGACCTCGTTGGCGACGCATAGGCTGCCTACCGAAGTTCGGCCCTCCCCTACGTCCCGCTCCACCAAAAAGAGTTTCGAAGAAATCAGAGAAGCCGCCAGCTCCCCCCATTCCCCCGAGATTACCAAACATCTGCTCCAATTCTTCTTGGGATACTTGCTGTGAATAGCCGCCACCCGCTTGCTGCCAGGGATTCCAGTTAAAGTCTTCAGGGCGGCCACCAGCACGTCCATATTGCTGCCAGTGAGAACCAAATTGATCGTACTTCTGACGTTTATCTGGATCAGAAAGTACTTCGTTGGCCTCGTTGACTTCTTTAAATTTTTCTTCCGCGCCTTTATCACCTTTGTTCATATCGGGGTGATATTGACGCGCCAATTTTCGGAATGCTTTTTTAATATCGTCTTGGGAAGCGTTCCGATCTACGCCCAGGGTTTTGTAATAATCTTTATAATCCATAAACTGACCAGTAAGTTTTTATTCCGTATTGAAAAAGTCGACAGGTAAGGTATCTACCAATTCACACAATTATACAACTCTTTGAACCTATAGAGATTTTAGACTTTTGCTGTTAAAAGAACAATTACGTTTTGTTGGAAAATTGTAAAAGATTGAGCGAGTAAAGAGTGCGAAATATATTATTTCCAAAATAGCTCAATACACTGTAAAACAAGTTTTTTTATGTTTCTTGGAGTGTTTCAAAAAGCGGTGGGGTGGGGGGTTGTAAACGGGCTGCGCCCGTTTACAACCCCCCACTTTTCCCGTTTCTTTGGGAGATTACTTTTTATCGACGAAAAATCTATAATTACTTCGTTTGTGCTGTACTCGATCACTTAAGTCCCCAAAATTTACCTCACTTGATTACTACGTTCCGGGTCGGCTTGCGACATTGTCGCCGCCCTTCGGTTGTGGTAAAATGCACCCCGCTTAGGGACGGAGTGATTCTCCTGATCTGCGTTTTGGAGGGGTGGCCGAGTGGACGAAGGCGCCTGTCTTGAAAACAGGTATGGAGCAATCCATCGTGGGTTCGAATCCCACCTCCTCCGCCTTAATAATTGATGAATTGCGAATTCGGAATGCGGAAGAATATATTCCCCATACATCATTCCGAATTCCACGTTTCCCGGGGGAGGGGCCAGAGTGGGTGATTGGGCCCGCCTGCTAAGTGGTTGGGGGGGTAAACCCGCCCGGGGGTTCGAATCCCACCCTCCCCGCCATGCCCTCGTAGCTCAGTGGAT
>DAOUWT010000420.1 GCA_030666985.1 Chloroflexota bacterium | reverse complement strand
GGCATCAACCTTTGCCAGGCCTGGTTTGGGTCCTTGACTGACATCAAATGGATTATCAATCTCATATAGCACCTGAGCAGAAAAATCGGCCAGCACGGTTGTAAGATGTGTAGCCCCAATATCTATTCCTACAACTTTGCCCCGCTCAAAGTTTATCTCCAACAAGACCGGACGACGTCCGCCCGTGGCAGGGCCCGCTGAACCTTCCCGAATAAGTCCCTTATCCAAGAGATCATTGACAATAGAGGTAATTGCGGCCCGGCTCAACCCCAACTGGCGGGCTATTTCAGCGCGTGACACTCCCCCAGACGCAAAACGGATCAAGTTCAAGACAGCCTGCTTAGTTGAACCATTACCAGGACATTTTGACAGCAAAGAATTTGGAGCAACCAACGGCAATTCCTTTCGAAAACTACTCAAAACCGCAAAAAAAACCCTCTGGTCACACATTTCCGAACTTCTAAGAATAATTATAGTGAAAGCAGACGCTTTGTCAAGTACTTTAACATAGGTTCGTCATGTTGTTAATCATATTAACAAAGCTGCCTGCCCGCTGCCAAGACATCTGCTTCCCCTCTAAAAGACCAAAAGACACCTATCGCCTTTCTGTTTGCAAGGTGCTTATCTCCATCCTGCCTCCCCCAAGCCACAAAATGCGGTAGAATATAGGTAGTAGTTCACGGCAGAAATCCTTCCACGGTTAATATGCTCCACGTATCGCCAGATCCCGCCTGAAACGGTGATTATTCCTCTAGTGGCAAGTTGTAGCTCAGGATCTGGCGATCCTTCGCGAGCGCGGAAATCCCCGACGGACTTCCGCCGTCGTGCAGTAGTTAGTCAGGCCCCGTGGATTTTTGGGAGATGGTGCCACGCGGGGGCGTGGGAGCAACCCCCAAGCGTGGCACGCACGCCTGAGCGGGGAAAAACCCTGGGGGGGACGGGGGGGTGGCGAGGCTTTACCCCACCCCAACCGCTTGCCCCCCTCCCACCAAACTCCAACAGGGAGTAAATGGTTACAAAGGATAATATTTTGTTCGAAATCGTATTTCTAGGCACATCAGCTTCAGCCCCATCCGTGCATCGCGGGCTTTCCTCGCAAGTGGTGCTGCATTCCGAGCATCGTTTTTTGATCGATGCCGGGGAAGGCACCCAGCGTCAGATACTCAAGTCGGGATTAGGCTTCAAACGCTTAGACCGCATCTTGGTCACGCACGGCCACCTGGATCACATTTTGGGCTTGGGAGGCTTGCTTTCAACCTTTGTGCGCTGGGAGGCAATCCCTAAGATCGAGATCGTGGGGGGAGCGGCAGCCCTGGAGCGAATTCATGACCTGATATTTGGGGTTGTGCTGCGAGGGGAGTACCCTGACGTGGAGATCATTTTTCGGCCCATCGAGGCGGGGATGGTTTTCGAAGAGGATAATTTCACTGTGACGGCCTTCCCCGTTTACCACCGCGCCCCGGGATGTTTTGGATACGTCTTCGAGGAGAAGCCCCGCCGGCCCTTTTTGCCGGCCCGGGCCGCCGCGCTAGATGTCCCCCCCGGCCCCTGGCGGGGCGACCTGGTGCAGGGTCAGGCGGTTACGCTGCCGGATGGGCGGGGAATCCTCCCCGACCAGGTTCTGGGCGAGGTGCAGCCGAGCCTCAAGGTGGTACACGTGGGGGATGCCGGGCGCACCGATAACCTGGTAGAAGTGGCCCGGGGGGCGGATGCCTTGGTCATAGAAGCCACCTATCTC
>DAOUWT010000064.1 GCA_030666985.1 Chloroflexota bacterium | reverse complement strand
TGCGGATTTCATAAATATAGTCAATTGCGACACGTGTTTCACGCAACACGCAACACGCTTCACGTCTTCACGTTACGGATTGCGGCTGATAAAGGGGAGATAAACATGGTAGGGAGGCGTTTGAATCTGCAAGGCCGGATCCCCAAAAAGCGTGAAGGTATGGAGCAAGTCAAAATTGTTTCCCGTCTCGTAGAGATAAAGTTTACTGGCCAGCGTAACATCTCCGAAGTCGGTGACATTGTTGCTAATGAGAGCCTCATAAAAACCCTCGGCTAATGCGTCGTGTCCTGATCCAATGCCTAGCCCCGTAGGAGCAAAAGCCCCCACCGCTCCCCCATTGGCTGCTCGTACCATCTCGCCGATGAGGCTCTCCTTGCCGGGATATAGCCAATAGCCGTCCAGGCAATCCAGGGAGAGGACGATGGGGAGTTGGTTGACGTTTGTCAAATTGGGAACATCGCCGTTGACCCAAATTTGTTCGTTGGTCCAACTCTCAATGGAGCCGTGTCCAATAAAGGTCATCAACAAGGCTCCGGTGTTGTTCAAGGTGTCAAGGATGGCGGCTGTCACCCCATCAGCAGTTGAGCAATCGTGACCAATCGCAGAGCAATCCTCGCCGAGATATATTTTAGTTGCTTGGTAGCGTGAGGGGGTGATGTAGTTGTTAACCAAAGCATTAGAAGAAGCTACAAAATCACCGGCACCATCGGGGTCTGGCACGTTATCGGAAACCTGGATAATGTTGCTCTGCCAGTCTTGGACGCCAATCCCTTCGTAGGAGGTAACCTTGCCGGTGTAGGTATTCAGTTCAGCCTCGCTGCTAATGGGCAGTCTGCCAATCGCCAAATCGGGCAGGGGATCATCCCCCACGAGGGTGGCCAGGAGGTTGATGCTGTCCACTTCCCCTTGCCAGGGATCCACGAAGGCCAGGTTGGGAGGCATGTAATTAGGTGTCGGATCGCCGTATTTGGTGCCGGTATAGCCTTTTAGGTTCCAATGCCCGTTGCCTACCAGGAGGACGTAGCTGGGAGGCGTGCTCCAATTATCGAAGGTGTAGGCCAAAAAATTCTTGATGGCAATAGTGTGGTAAATGCCGTAATTAAAGGAGTTGTAAAGGTCGTTGATGTCAACGATCATGGTGCTGAGACCCTGGTTTGCCCGGTAGGTGGCCAGGGCTTGGATGGCCGTTTCGAACTCCGGGGCGGTGATGAAAATATAATCCACTTCAGGGAGGGCGGCAAAATCCGGAGGCGTGTAGGCGGCGATGCTTAAGGGACTTTGAATACCATCTCCACCGGCGGCGAAATAATCTGTTTCTGCGCTGTGAGTTGCACTGAAGGTCAAGGTTCCGCTAGCAAATGCAGCCCCGGTGATTCTCACTGGCAAAATAGGGTTAGTAATATCGTAAACTTCCGCGCTAGGGCTGGTGAAATTACCAATTTCGTATTGCCAACTTGTCCCTTCTTCATCGCGCCCAAAGTGAATCTGGTTGTTTTCGGCCTGGAATTGGCGGGGATACTCGATCTCGAACCAATTGAAGTAGAGGTAGTCGCTCGTAGCGCTTCGGAAGAGGAGTTGGTTTACCCCATCCACGAGAGTGCCAAGAGCCACTTGGCCAGAGAAATCATGATCGCCGATCCCGTTCCAGGTGGTTTCCTCGACGGGAGTGGTCTCATCTTGGAGGAAAATGTGGGTGTCGTGTGATGAATTCTGCCGGGATATGATCTCTCCCCTCACGACCGGGTTGACCGGAATCGTGTCCGCAATGGACGTGAGCGTGACCTCATAAGTGTACGTAGCAGTATCCCTGACTTTTTCCCACATCCAGGTATCCGCGCTGCTAAAGTGATGCGTGTACCATTCATAAGACTCTTCGGCATGGGCCGTGGCTGTATAATAACCCGGCACAGTAGAGCCATCGGGCGTGCCGTCAACTGTGCCCATGCGTGTCCCGCCAGAGGGGTCAATGTGCAGCCAATACACATTTTCATCCGTGTACTTCCCCAGCAGGTCTTTGATCTCGCAACGGGCGCAAGTATTTGTCCAATCTTCCATGGAATCAGCATAAAGCGTGGCCAGCCGATCCCCTCGGAATTTTTGCCCGTAAAAGGAGAAATAATCCCCACTGTCAAAGCCATCCCCGCCATCTTTCACCTGAATAGCAATCTCTTGCCCCTGGCTGGTGAGCTTGAAGTGGGCCGGGTCTACGGCATCCACATCCATGCCCGCCCCCTGTAGGTCATCATAAGTCACCTGGTAAATGCCATCCTGGTCAAGGGTGATCTTGTAGGCCGCTCCGGTGAGCGTGGGGTCCGCAAGAGGCATACTGAGAGGGGACGCGGAAGGCGTGCTGCTACCTATATCTGAAAAAGTGATCTCCACCCTTAAGGTCTTGTGCCACACCAAATTGCCCCGCACAGGATTATATTGGAAGGGGAACACCCTCAGGGCCACCATGCGCTGGTCGCGTACCCAGGCACTTTCACCTAGTTGGACGGGGTTTTGGGGGAAGATGGCGTCCTGCGAGTAAATCTCTTCGTTGGGGATAGCCTGCATTTTGCCCGGTGATAGGTCGTCGCCCTCCAGGGGGATGGGGGATGGGGCCGGGGGGATAGCGAGAGGGGCGGGGAGGGGGACGCTATCCTGGGCGGGGATCCGCACCTGAACCTCGGCCCCGGGGGGGGCGTTGATCAGCGTGCTAGCAAAAGGCAGCCCGGGGGAGCCGGCCTCCGCCAGGGTCAGGTATCCCGGCACCTGAACGTGATGCACCGTGACGCCCGCCACATTTTCAGCCGTGAGCTCATATTCCGGCGTATTGATCTCAAAAATCAGAGAATCGCCCTCCTCCCGCACAAGGTGCAGGCCCGGAGGGAGTTGTGGCTCGTTTCCTTCAACATGCGCAGATGTTTGAATCGATCCCCCAAAAATAATACTGGCAGCGAGGAACAAGAATATAATTCGTTTCATAGTTTTTTTGAGGGGACTGGTGACTAGGGACTAGGGATTGGTGACTAGGGATTAGGGAATTAGTATCTTACGAGTGAAATGTTTGTACAGCGGACAAGAAATTGTAAATGGTAAATGGTGAATTGCTAATGGTAAATGAAAGCATCGCCCTGTCTGGGACAGATTCTTTTCATTTACAATTCACCATTGATAATTTGCCATTTACCATTGCGATTTATCCGCGTTAGGGACTAGTGGTATGCGGCGGAAATCCGTCGAGGGTTTTTCACGCTCGCGAAGGATCGGCAGATCCTGAGCTAATGCTGGCTGATAGAGAGTGATCACAATTTCATGCGGGATCTGCCGATCCCTGCGGAGCGAATTAACTATGAAGGGACTTCCGCCGATGACCACTAGTGCCTAGGAATTAGGGACTGGTGACTACTAGTAACAAAATATCCTAATACCTAGTACATCACGGCGGAAATTCGTTGAGGGTTGTTTCACTACGCTCGAGCAGGATGGCCACATCCTGCGGGTGGAGTACGGGGAAGTAGCCTTCCCCTCAGAGCAAAGCAGATTAACCCTACAAGGACTTCCGCCGTCGTGTACTAGTTTCCTAATCCCTGATCTCTAGTTTCCTAGTACCTAATCCCTAGTTTCCTTGTCACTAGCACTACAACCAAAACAACGGACTTCTGAGCATATTCGAAGCCCGTTGTTTTGACTATTTACCAATTTCAAGAACCAACTTACCCGTCAGGTGCTCCAGGGTTGAGTGGGTCAATGGGATTGCCAAGCGGAGAACCGGCCTTAGTTTCCAGATCAAGCTCGTATATGATTTCTGGTTTAATGTAGGGTTGTCGGTTATTTTCTTTATTTTTTTCAGGTTTACTCATCTGATCCCTCCTAAAAATTCAATGAATGTTGGTTATATGCGTGGGATGTTTAAAAATTTGGGCTTATAGAGGATGACCCATATCCCACCAACAACAAAAGCAAGGGTAATTACTATCATGGCAGCCATTAAACCTGACGGGTTGGTTGACCTGACTCTGAAATTAGAGATAACAATAGCCGCAGGTTTATTTCTGGATTCGATATGATCCAAGTAAGGAGTGGTTGATGATGTATTGGTGTCAATCTTCCATTCTGACACTATGCCCGGTTGAACCACGCACCATAAAACGAGACCTAACAGCAAAGTCACGGTGATGGCCATTGCCCACCGCCAGACGGGCGTGAGCCGACTCTGCGCCGGTTGGCGGATTTCGGCCATAATGCGTTCCTTCACCACGGGAGAGGGTGCAAGTTCTTCCTGCGCGGAAAGGGTGGCTTGTAGTTGGGGGGAGTAGAGGGGGGTGTTCATTAGATGGGTATTGGATATTGGGTATTAGATATTAGATATTGGATATTAGGTATTGAGGACTAGCGACTAGGTGACTAGCGACTAACAGACTAAATGTGGCGTTCTGCTTTTATAGTAGTAATGGGGGCGAAAAGGTTCAAAATTGGGGGTGGATGTTGGAGATTGGATGTTGGATATTAGATATTGGAGGTTAGAAGTTGGAAGTTGGTGACCCGTGATCTGTCCCGTCCTAATACCTAATACCTAATACCTAGTACCTAGTACCTAGCCCCTAGTACCTAGCCCCTAAAATCCCATCCAACCGCTTTAGCGCATAGCTCATTCTACTCTTCACCGTCCCCTCCGGGCAGTCCATGATGCGGGCGATCTCCCGGTAGGTGAACTCATGCACGTAGGCCAGCTCCACCACGGCCCGGTGGAGGGTGGAAAGACGCTCCAGGGCGCGGCGGACGTCCTCTGCTCGTGCTTCTTCTATTGCTAGTGTTTCGGGGTCTTCCTGGGGGGCGTCTTGGAGATGGCTCTCGGTGAGCGGAATCTCCCGGGGCAGCTCGTCCACCCGCGTTTTCCGCAGCCAGGTGACCGCTTGGTGGTGGGCTATGCGGTAAATCCAGTTTTTCACCTGGGCCTCACCCCTAAACTCCCCCGCCCCTTCCCAGACAGCCAAAAAAGTCTCTTGGAGCAAATTCTCGGCAACCGCTTCCTCGTGAGTCAGCCGCACCAGATAGTTGTAGATAGGCACGGCATAAGCCTCGTAGAGTTTCTCGAAAGCTCTTTCGCTGCCTTTGGCGGTACGGAGTATTAGGCGTTGGTCTTTTTTAGGGCTTGTTGGCATGGTGTTGGATATTGGATATTAGATATTAGATATTGGATATTGGGAGTCGGCTTCCAGCCGACTTTGTTCAGGTAGCCTGCAATTTATTCGCAGGCTTGGGCGAGGTGCGAGATACGAGATGCGAGAGAGTAGCCTAATCCCTGGTCTCCTAGTCCCTGGTCTCCTAGTCCCTAGTCCCTAGTCACTAGTCCCCTAGTCACTAGTCCCTGATTCCCTAATCACCTCCCAAAAAGAATCATCCGGCAGAAAGTGCAGGTGATAGATGGGGATGGCGTTTGCTAGCCCCGCAAGCCTTTCCAGGAGGGGTGGGAGCAGCCTGCCTGAGAGGGGGATGACCGGGACGCTCCCCGCCAGCTCGGCCAGAGCGCGGCTTTTGCTCATCTTTTTCAGGTACACGTCTTTGTCTTGCACGAGGCGGAAGAGGCCGGCCAGGGGGGCGTGCTGGCTCGAGGGCCGTGTCTGGGAGGGGTTCCAGAACGGCGTCCCGTACACTTGCCAGCCATCCCCCAGGGGCAGGAGGACTAGGAGGTCGTCGTTGAGGGTCAGGTAATCGCTTGACAGGCGGGAGACGGTCGTCTTTCCGCTCCCGGAGGGGCCGAAGAATAGAAAAGCCTGCCCCTCCCGGACAATCCCCGCGGAGTGGAAGAGCATCCCCCCGGCCCCGAAGGCTAGCAGGGCGTAAATGACGCGGATAAAATAATCTACCTCCTCGATGGGGGATGCTGAGGAGAGTTGCAGGCTAGCTGTCCCCCGCTTGGGGTCTATCTCCCCCTGAAAGCCGGGGGCCGAGAAACGCACACGCTCCCCCTCGAAGAGAGTCCCACGCCCCAGGAGGGGGTGGGGACGTAAATCCCCCACGAGTTGGACTTGGGCTTCTACTTGAGCTTCGGCGTGCGTGAGGAATTTGCGATAGCGGGCACGGAGTTTGCTGTTCAGGGTTTTCGGTTGGCAAGAAACGGAGACCCTCAGTCCCGCTATCCCCAGGGTGAAGGGGGTATCTTTAGCGGGCAGCGTAGCAGACAGCATATCAGACAGCGTAGCAGGCGGCATCAGACATCCTCACCTAGGGGCGCGTGCGCGTAACGCCTAAGCTGTATTCCCCCTGCGGCAGCGGCGAAAAGCATCACCACGGCCAGTGCCACTTCCAGCCATTTTTGATTGGCGGCTTTGATCTCAAGAGGGCCGTGGCGGTTGGCCCTTCCGCCTGCTTCCACGTCTTCTAAGAAATAATAATACGTCTCCCCGGCCTGGACGTTCGTATCCACGTAAGAATACGAGTTGTCGCTAAAGGGATCGGATGAGGCAGGGATGAGTTGGGCGTTGATTTGTTTGAACTCGCCTTGAGGAGTTTCGCCCCGTAGGATGTTAAAACCCACAGTTTCTACTTCGCTGGCGGTCTCCCATTCGATAGTGATTTCGGCTTCCCGGAAGGTGGTGAGGGATTGGTATCCGAAGAAAATTCCCCCTAGGGCTAGAAGGATGATGATAGGCAAGAGTATTTTGGAGCTTATGGGCATGTGTAACCTCTTTCACCTCGCTCGAGATGGATCGGCAGATCCATCGGATGTGGAGTACAGGGGATCTGGCGATCCCCTTCGAGCTGGAGGCTATAGTTTTTTTGCAAATGAAATGCCATATGCGATTGCCCTGGGGAATGCGGAATGGGGAGTGGGGAAGTTCAAAGATTGAAACTATCCCAACTCGTAGAGCGTACTACATTTCGTAGGGGACTCTTTACGCAACACGCACCACGAGTTTTGGGACAATCGTTTCATTTCAATGGTGCCGGCTAGTTTTATTTCTGCCATTCTGTTTGGAATGGTACATGGCTTGGTCGGCGGCTTTGATGAGGTCTGTTAGGGATTGGGTTTCTGGGTTGATTTCTGCTACTCCCAGACTTATGGTCATCTTGATTTTTTGGGCATCGATAATGAACGGGGAGATGGAGATGGCCTTCCGCAGCCGCTCGGCGATGGTGAAAGCTTTCGAGAGACCCGTTTCGGGCAGGATAATCACAAATTCTTCTCCGCCGTAGCGCCCCAGGATGTCTACCTGGCGGATGACTTGGTGGCTTCTTTCTGCAACTTGGCTCAACATCTGGTCGCCCACATCGTGTCCATAAGAGTCATTCACGTCTTTAAAGTGATCCAGGTCGAAGAATATAGCAGCCAGGGGACGCTTGAAACGTTTAGAGCGTTCCAGTTCGTATTCTCCCCATTGGAGCAAGCCGCGTCGGTTGAGGGTTTGGGTGAGAGAGTCGGTAATGGCCAGTTCTTGGACTTCGGCATGGAGTTGGGCATTGACAATGGCGCTGGTGGCAGTGGCCGCAAAGCTGGCAAGCAGCTCCAAGTCTGCGTGGGTGAAAGCGTTTGGTTTTTCGGAGTCGAGGGATAAAACCCCAAGAGGGTGGTCTGCTTGCGAGATGAGGGGAGCGCTGATGGCGGATTGGATGGAACTTATTTCAGCGATCTCGTTTTCGTAGTGTAGTGAGGTGTTTATTTGAATATCATTAAAAAGTCGGGGGGCTTTTTCTCTAAACGCCAGAGATGCGTAGCCATTTTGAATTGATAATGAAAAATCCTCTACTCTTTTGTCGGCGTAGCCTTTACAAGCGTGGACTTTCAGTTGCTGCGTACTTGGGTTTTGCAGCATAAGGGAGCCTTTTTCGGCCACAGGGATGGCGGTGATAGCTGCTGCCAGGATATTCTCTAAGAGTTCATTGAGCTCTAAAGTGGTCACCAGCGTGGAAGTGGCCTGGTGGAGGCTTTTCAGTTTTCGCGCGTTTTGTTGGCTGCTCTCGAAAAGGCGCGCGTTCTCTATGGCAATAGCTGCCTGGCTGGCAAAAACGGAAATCCATTTTCTATGTTCTGGTTTATAAAAACCTTTTTCGGCTTTGTTGAGGAATAAAAAGCCGAGCACACCCTCCTGGCCCAGGAGAGGCGCTCCAGCCCAAGAATTAATGTAAAAGCTTGTCTTGGTCTTTATCCATTTTGGATCAGATTCTGTATCGGAAATGATAGCCGGTTGTTGGCTCTGGATCATTTTCTCCAAGATTGGAAAGTTTTTCATGTCCAAGGACAGCGCTTTTACCTCAGAGAGAAGTTCTGGTTTGAATTTCTCGTAGCCTTGTGTGCGTACCACGTGAGCTTTTCCATGCTGGATTAAGGCAAGGTTTGCGGTGTCGTAGGGGACGACATTTTCTAATTGCGTGAGGATATGATCGAGAACTGTGTTGAGTTCTAATGACGATTTGACGATTTGCCCCGTTGTTTGGAGGGCTTCGGCCATTTTCCTTTGCTTGCGTTCTGTTTCGAATATCCGGGCGTTGTTGATGGCTAAAACGGCTTGGTCACTTAGCAGATTTAAAGTGCGAAGGTCTTTCTCGGTAAATGAGCGTGGTTCTGCAAAGGCGATATTCATTACGCCGATTACTTTCTCTCTGAATTTAAGCGGCAGCCCAATAATAGAACCTTTCCATTCTGGAGGAGCATTTGTGAACAGACTATGCCTTCTCATATCTGACACCAGAATAGATTTCCCGCTTCGGGCAACTTTATAAGTGAGTCCATCTTCGCGGGGTAGAGCCATTGGCTTTTGGTCTGTAGAGTCTCTCCATTTCACTGCGCCTAGGCTCAGTCTTTTTCCGTCATAAAGGAAGATGTGAGCGTCTTGGGCTGAGATAAGGTTCAAAGTCTGTTCCAAGATGCTTTCTAAGACAGAGGCGAGATCCAGGTTAGAGGTGAGTTTCAGGTTAGCCTGTCTTAAGGCTTCTGCCAATTTGCGTTCTTCGTGTTCTGCCTGGAAGTATTGGGTATTTTGGATGGCCGTGGCTGCTTGATCGCCAAAAAGTCGCAGTATGCGGGTTTCTTCTTCTGGGAGTGAGCGTGCAATTGGATACCAGACATTCATTACGCCAATGACCTCGCGGGCTATTCTAAGCGGGAAAGCAATCACGGAGCCTGCTTGGTATTCTTGTAGGTCTTGGAATAAAGGATGCTCTTTAGTGTTTGAAATAAAAATGGTTTTGTTTTTGCGGGCTGCCGAATAAGCTAATTCGCTGCCAACCGAAGGGGAGGGTAGGGTGGGGCGCTGGCTTGGCGGCAGGAGAGATGCTCCCAGGGTTAGTTTATGGTTGGAGTAGAGGTATACCTCAGCTTCCTGGGCCGGGCTGAGGGCTAGAATTTGTTCCAGAATAGACTCCAAAGTGGTTTCGAGTTGGTCCGTGGAAGATATTTGCTGGCTGGTTTCATGGAGGGTTTCTAGTTCTTTGGCGCGTTCGTTGAGAGTTTCTTCGATTTCCCTGTTGTGGATAGTGTAGCCTAGAGTCTGGACAAGAGTGCCAATGGCATCTAATTCGAATTCTTCCCAGACAAGCGAGGGCAGAGAGGCTTCAAATCCTACCAGCCCCCAGAGCTTATACTTGGTGAAAATTGGAAGGATGAGGTAATCTCCACGCTCTATAGATAATAGAAAAGCTCTATCCCTTTGAGGGAGTGTAGATATTTGCCCTGCAAAAGAGTCCCCCTCTCTGGCTTGGGCTGCCCAAAAGCCAATCCCACTATCCGCTGGCGTGAATTTACCCAATTTGGGTTTTCGAGAAGTCTGATTGCCGTCTGCGTGCCAGTTATGACGGAGATATAACAAAAAGGAATCCGGAGAACTGGAGTGAATTTCGCATAGATAAACGTGTTCAACCTGAGCGGCCTGTCCAAGGCGGATCACAAAGTCGGCCATCCTGTCTTCCCATTGAGTAGAGGAAAGCAAGTGAGTTGTGTATTGGTTAATGAGATTCAGCAAATTTCCGTAGCGAGATAATTTTTTCTCGGCCGCATCTAGGGTGTCAATCTTATCGAGTTGTTTCTCTTTTGAGTCCCGCAAATAGCCTACAAAGATACTGGTTAGGGTCAGAATGGTGACGCCTATCAAGTGTTGGAAGAGGAATGTTTGCCATTCCAATCTCCCGAACTCGAGTATGGTCTTTAAAACCATGTGCAGGGCCGTCCCAAAAAGAGCCGTTGCAAAGCCATTGCGCGTTCCCGTCAGCCATCCCGTGATCATCACCGGAATCGTGACCAACCCCAACAATTCCGAATTTTGCAAGCTGGTGCGGAATATAAGCAGGGCGCCAGCGTAAATGACCCAGCTCAGAAGAATGAGAAAGTTTTGCACATTCTTCGAAGAAAAGGCAGCTAAAGGAGAATCAGGGGTTTTCATAAATTACTTGGGAGATACGTCAACCTTGAACCGGGACAGAAGCGTGGAGCGGGCAGGGGATGGCCTTGCCCTTTGGTTGCGTTACAACCCTGGGGGGGCTCCGTGCAAGTGCGGAGGCGTAAAACCTGGGGCTTGCGTCCTGAGTGTCTGGTAATCCGCATCATTATAACCGATAATACGTCCCAAACGTTAACCACCTCAAAACGTTAGTGGTGCATTGCATCTGCTTCTAGATGCGTTGCACCACGAGTCTGGCTATGAGACCCGAAGTGCAACGCATTTTTCAAATGCAATGCACTTCTCTTCTCTATTGTGACCATTGAAGGCAACCTGAGCGTCGCCCTTGCGATATAATACTTTTGCCTCTCTGGATTCTACTCTAGTAATTCACGGCGTAAATTCGTCGAGGGTATCGTAACGCGACTTTCAAGTCGCCTGCTCCACTGAACGATTTGAAAATCGTCCTACAAACCCCCGAAGGACTTCCGCCGATGACCACTAGTTTCCTGTGAGAGTGGGTAATTTTTGTTAGTATACCATTTATGCCTTTGTAAAGGAGATGTGAAAATATGATCTCGAAAGAAAAAGCTTTGGAAATCTTGAAAGCCAACATAAAGAACAAGAATTTACGTAAACACCATTACGCTGTGGGAGCAGCCATGCGCACTTTGGCTGAGAAATACGGCGGAGACCCGGCCAAGTGGGAGATCGTTGGCCTTTTACACGACGCCGATTACGAGGAGACCAAAGACGACCCAGACCGGCACGGCTTGGTGATGGCCGAAAAACTGGCAGAACAGGGCCTTGCAGATGACATTATCAGAGCCATCAAAGCTCATAATTACGAGCATACCGGCATCATGCCGGAGTCCAAGCTGGAGTGGGCCTTAGTGACCTGCGACGATCTGACAGGTTTGATAGTGGCCGTGGCTTTGGTTCACTCCGCTGAACTTGCCAGAGTCTCCCTGGAGTCGGTGATGAAGAAATTCAGCTCCAAATCCTTTGCCGCGGGAGCGGATCGGGAAAGGATCAGGCTCTGTGAAGACAAACTAGATACCCCTTTGGAAGATTTTGTGGGGATCGTACTCGATGCCATGAAGGGAGCGTCAGAGGTGTTGGGGCTTTAAAGCCACTTTCCCGTACTTTTGCTCTGAGGGGAAGGCCACTTCCCCGTACTCCACCCGCAGGATGTGGCCATCCTGCTCGAGCGTAGTGAAAAACCC
>DAOUWT010000202.1 GCA_030666985.1 Chloroflexota bacterium | reverse complement strand
TGCCGAAACCTCGTCGAAATGACATGATTAATTGCCTAACTTAACGACATTGACTGAACACTGATCACTGAACACTGCTCTTCTCCAGCACGAGTGCATCTTCTTTCCCCACATAATAATTCGGCCACACGCTGACCCTGTGATAGCCAAATTTCTTATAAAGTCTCAATGCCGCTTTATTAGAGCGGCGGACGGTTAGGCGAATGGCTGGCAGATCAATCTGGTCCTCGCACGCGGCGAGTAAGGAGCTGCCAATCCCCTGGCGCCGGTAAACGGGCAAGACCGCAAAAGTGACGATCCACGCCATATGGCGAGAACGACGCTCGTCTCCGGCAATGAAGCCCACCATCTGCCCATCCACCACGGCCTTTAGCCGCACCACACCGGGGCAAGTCAACACGCCCAGGACATCCCAAAGCGGCCAGGCATCCTCCTTGAAACAAGCTTTCTCTAAACCCCGTAAGGCTGTTAAATCACGCCAGGCAGCCGGGATGATCTCCACACAACTGCCTGACGCAATCACATGAGCATCCACGGTAAAAACTACTCGTCTCCCTTGCCCTTCTTGATGAAATCACCCAGCAAACTTGTGAACTCCATGGGGAAGATGTACTTGGTGGACGCGCCTTCTCCCATCTTCTTGAGGGTTTCGAAATATTGCAGGGTGATCGTCTTCTGATCAATGGCTTGGGCGCTGGCGTAGATTTTCTCCAAGGCGTCCGCGTAACCTTCAGCTTGCAAAAGTTGAGCCTGCCGCGCACCTTCGGCGTCCAGAATGGCAGATTGCTTTGCGCCCTTGGCGCGTAAGACAGTGGCCTGTCTGTCACCTTCGGCGATGTTGATGGCGGCTTCTTGCTCACCCGTTGACTCCGTCACCAAGGCCCGGCGCACACGCTCTGCCGTCATTTGGCGATTCATGGCATCTTGGATTTCCCTGGGGGGGATGATCTCGCGGATTTCCACATTGGTAACTTTAACGCCCCAACGTTCGGTGACTTCATCCAGGCGGGTACGCAGCATGTTGTTGATGTGTTCCCGGTCAACCAGAACCTGATCCAGCTCAATGCCGCCCACAACCGCCCGCAAGGTGGTGGTTGCTATACCTTCGGCTGCCCGTTCAAAGTTTCCAACCTGCAAGACACTTTCTGCAGGATCGAGGATTTTGTAATACCAGATGAAGTCCAGAGATATACTGGCGTTATCGGCGGTAATTACCGTTTGGTGAGGGATTTCGCGAACCTGCTCGCGTAAATCAACCCTGACGGCTTTGTCGACGAATGGGATCAGGAATATAAATCCCGGCCCCTTGGCCCCTACGCACCGGCCCAGACGAAAAACCACCAGGCGTTGGTACTCGGGAACAATCTTGACAGCAGTTACTAACAAGAGCAATGCTAAGACAATCAAAAAGAAATAACCAAACATTTTAAACCTCCTAAACTAAACCTTAAGAAATGGGGATTGGTAAATTGGGTACTGGTAGATTGGGAAGGCAAGCCTCACGTTGTCTCAAATTGATTCATGAAAGAGACGCTATGCCTCCATTTCTTTCTCCAGCGGCTCCACTTCTAACGCAAACCCCGTCCGACCAACTATTTTAACATACTCGCCTTCCTGAATCGGCTCTTTGCTATGGGCGCTCCACAACTCTCCGAGCACCTGGACAGAACCTTCCTCTCCCCAGCTTTTTATATCAGACCTGGCCTCCCCTGTGGCCCCTATTAGGCGGACTAAATCGTGGGCGGGAGGAGCGGATTCGGCTTCCATGATCCGCACAGAAGCAATCCAGAAGAAACCTCCTACCAACCCCGATGTAAGCAAGCTCAAAATAGGATTAACAGCCGGACGCCACCAAACTTCGCTCCTGAACAAAAACGATGACCCAATTACCAAAGAAGCGATAGAGACCACCAGATATGGCGTCTTTTTCGAGGCCCGAACAGCCATCACAAAGGGCAACACCCCCAAGCCCAGCAAAATCAATGCCCAGATGTTAATGGGCAAACTAGAAATACCCCATCCGGCCATAACCAGGGTAATCAAGGCCCCCACCTCCAACACACCTGTCCCCGGAGTCAGGATAGCAATCCCTGCCAGGAAGAAAAAGGCCACCAAAAACACATAAGCCAAATTAGGGTCTAAAAAAGTGGTGAAATCCACAGCAACTACCTCCCACGCAACACGCAACACGCAATTATCAAAGCCCCTTCTCATAAAATCTATACGTCTTATACACTTCTCCGCCCAACGAGCGGATGATCTCATTCATCTCATCATTACTTTCCAAAATCCAACTCATTTCGGCTAGGGGAATCCCTTTTTCGACGGCTGCCTTGGCAGTTTCATAATAAAAGAGAGCGTCTATGCCCCCGACTCTGTATTCGGGGATCACACCCATCGCGAAAACGCGAATCCAACTCACCTTTTTACGCACTTTCCAATGCCAAGCAAATTTCGCTAATGTCCACCACTCAGGCGTCCTGGGGCGGGGATATGCCAAATGGAGCGGTTCGTTCAAGTCTGGCAAAGTCAGGCTAAAACCAACCGGCTTACCCTCAACTTCGGCGATAAAGGCCAAATCCGGATCCACAATTGGGCGCAATTCCTCCGCCAATTGATCAAACTCCGCTGCGTCCAAGGGAACAAATCCCCAATTATCCGCCCAGGCAGAAAGGTAGATACCTTTAAACCTCTTCACTTCCCTGTTAAAATCTTTCATATTGAGTTTTCGAAAAGTGATCTTACTGCGTTTTCTGACTTTCTCCACCAAGCGGGTCAGCCGCTGACCATACTCCCGGGAGAAAATATCCGTGCTTACCCTATAAGCCCATAAATCCATAGCCGTCGAATAGCCCCGTTCTTCAATATAATCCACATAATAAGGCGGGTTATAAGTCATCAAGATTCGGGGACGGTCATCGAAACCATCCACCAAAAGGCCGCACTCATCGTTCGTCGAAAACTGAGCCGGCCCCCGCAGGGCCGTATGCCCCCGCTCCCTGGCCCAATCCTCGGCCCTCTTCAAAAGAGCCTCCGCGGCCTCGGCATCTTCCAAGACCTCGAAAAAGCCAAAGAAAGCAATATTTTCAGCATGAAATTCATTATGAGCCTGATTAGTAAAAGCGGCAATCGTCCCGACCACTTCCCTCCCCCTCATTGCCAAAAAGAAAGCCACCTCAGCGTGCCGAAAAAAGGGATTCTTTTCAGCATCGGTAAAGTGCATGCGCTCCGAAAAAATAGGCGGAACCCAATAAGCATTATCCTTGTACACCTCCCAGGGAAAACTCAAAAACTCTCGCCGCTCATCCTCTGTCTTCACTTGCTTAATTTCCAACGACTTCATAGCACACCTCTCAATTCCTCTCAAGAACACAGTTCCCCAGAGGAACCGTGTTCCTGAGAGGAAGTAAACGTCACACTTGAATTATACATGATACCAGGTCAAATGTGGTATTATTCCCTTGTGAGTGCCCAAAATCTCCCCCAAACACTATCCCTATTCTCCCTCATAACCACGGCGGGCGCAATCCTCGGCCTCACCCTCACCGCCTGGCGTTCCCCTGAACGCAAAATTTTCCACATCAATGCCGGGATCGGCGTCACCCTGGGAGCCTTAGTAGGCGCACGGGCCGGATTCGTGCTCCGCAACTGGGAATATTTCCAAAGCCACGCCCCAGAAATTCCTCAAGTTTGGTTGGGGGGATTAACCTGGCCCGGCGCGTTCCTCGGCGGCATCCTCACCCTGGGTTTGGTCAGCCTGGCCGCCAAGCAGCCTCCCGGTAAATTGGCCGATACCCTGCTCCCGCTCCTGGGAGCCTTGACAGCCAGCATCTGGCTAGCCTGTTGGGCAGAAGGAGTGGCCTACGGCCCTCCGGCAGAGGGGTGGTGGAGCGTTCCCGTTCGCAATCAATTTGGGGAAGTGGGGGAGCGTTGGCCCCTCCAGGCGGTGGGCGCAACCCTGAGCGTTTTGACCGTGGCGGGGGCAAAAACCCTGCGTGGGGGGAGGTGGTCGCCGGCCCCGGGGCGGAGTGCCATCCTGGGCGTGGGAGGCATCTCCCTCGTCAACCTGGTGCTATCCCTCCTCCGCGTGGATCCCTCTCCCTACCTGTGGGGCCTGCGCTGGGAAAGCGTGTTTGCGCTGGCCTCCACGGTTGCCTCTGGGGTGGCATTTTTCACGCTTTTCCCCTTGCGGGAGGATACAGAGGAGGCAGAGGAGACAAAAGAGCCAGAGGCGGCAGAGGAAACAGATGTCCCTAATAATTGACCCCAAAAAAGCAATTCAATCCCTCACCGCCTTCATAAAAGACATCCTCACCGCGGCTGGATTCACACGGGCCGTGCTAGGAGTCTCCGGGGGAATCGACTCTGCTCTAAGTTGTTACCTGGCTGCCCAGGCTTTGGGACCCGAAAACGTCCTGGCCCTGCGTTTGCCTTATAAAACCTCCTCTCCCGAATCGCTCTCCCACGCCCAAGTGGTAATCGAGGCCACCGGCGTGCGTTCCAAAACCCTTCCCATAACCGAGGCGGTTGACGCGGTACTGGCAGCCTTCCCCCATGCGGGACCTGTCCGGCGGGGCAACGTCATGGCCCGCGTGCGGATGACGTTCGTCTACGACCAAGCGGCCGCCTTCCAGGGCCTGGTGGTGGGAACGGGCAACAAGACCGAAATCCTCCTCGGCTACACCACCATCCACGGCGACGCGGCCTGCGACCTCAATCCCTTGGCCGATTTGTACAAGGCCCAGGTGATCCAATTGGCAGAGTTCATAGGCATACCCGAAGCGATCATTACCAAGCCGCCTTCTGCTGACCTGTGGCCCGGCCAAACCGACGAGGATGAACTAGGCTTCACTTACGAAGAGGTTGACAATCTGCTTTACACGCTCATAGAAGAAGGTGCCACAGTGCCGGAATGTCTCCAAGCCGGATTCGAGGAGGATTTTGTGAACACCGTCCTGGCCCGTGTAAAACGCTACCGCTTCAAGAGCATCCCCACCCCCAGGGCCGCTGCTGGTCAGCAATCCCTAGCCGCGTTGGAAAACCTTCCCGCCTTCACCTAATCCCTCTCACCACCTCACCCCTCACGTCTTCACACCCTCACGTTTCACGTACCACGCAACAAATCGACTTTTGACAAACTTTTACATTTACAACTCGGCGGTCACATGTCTATCGAAAAAATTCAGGTAGTGGTCATTTGTACTCAAAAAAAGTAACCAGCGAT
>DAOUWT010000341.1 GCA_030666985.1 Chloroflexota bacterium | reverse complement strand
TCAGCAACAGCCCGGATGGCCTTCCCTGTTTTGGTCTTCATAATGAAAAATTGCAGGCTGATCAGCATGATGACAGCGACGATGAGTACGAGAACCTGTGTTTTCAGAATGGAAATTGGGCCGAGAGCAACTGTGCCTTTGAGTAAATCGATTTCAGGGAAGGGGACGACTTGGGAACCAAATAAACCGCGAAAGTAATATTGCCAGAAAAATGAAGCTCCGATTGCCGTAATCAAGGGCACCAATCGGGGAGCTTTTCGCAGGGGTTTATAAGCGACTCTCTCTGTAAGAACAGCGATCGACATAGAAGTAGCCATTGCCAATAGCATAATAAGAACGAGACTGATGATGGGGTGAGAATCTAAAAACCCACTTTCGTTCAGGGGAATGGCAAGGAATACGGTAGATGTCATCGCCCCGGCCATGAAGAACTCCCCGTGAGCGAAGTTGATCATAAAGAGCACACCATAAACCAGGGTGTACCCAATGGCGATAAGGGCATACATACTCCCTTGGGCGATGCCAAAAATTACAAAATCAATCCATTGGCTTGTTGAATACGGGTTATCAATCAGTGTGGCAACGGTTCCCCAAAGAACGAGGATAATAATTACTACTCTAAAAAGCCATAAAAATACATCTATGAAGTCAATATTTTGCAAGCGTTGACGCATACGCTTCTTCTCCTATCTACAATAAAGTAGAGGGATGGACTCCATAACCGAAGCCCATCCCTTTTTCATACTTCAGACAGATTAGGCTGTGTTGACAGTTATGTTCATCTTTGGCTAGAGCACTTGTAGCAAGATAGAATGTCAACACTTTCCAGTGGATATTGTTTCAATGATTAGGGCCAGATGCGTTCGTACTCGCCATTATTGAGTTGTGAGACCGAAATCTTGGGGTCTGCACAGTCACCGTATTGGTCGCAAGTGATGCTGCCAGTGATGCCCGAGAAGCTGCTCGTAGCAAACAAGCAATCCCGCAAAGCCTGACGGCCAATATGGAGCGCACCACCATCTTCAACGCCAACTTCCTCAACACATGCGAAGATCATGTTGGCAGCGTCGAAAGAGTGGGCGTGGAAAACCGAGATAGGGTCGGAACCGTACTTCTCTACGTACTTGGCGAGGAAATCATCATAGACCTGACCAGAGAAGGACAGATCGGGGCCGGAGAAATACATGCCTTCGCCAGCTTCGCCAACTGCATCAATGGCCGCTTGGGAGATCATGCCATCAGCAGCAGCCAGAACCGTGTTCTCGAGCCCAGCCACTTCTTTGGCCTGCTTGGTCAGGAAGCCGCCCTCGGCGGTGAAGACCGGGTAGTACAAGAATTCAGGCGGACCTGCAGCAGCAACCGAGGTCAGTACTGGACGCATATCGGTATCACCCTTGTTAACAGCGGTGAATTCAACAATCGTGCCGCCGAGGGCTTCAAACTCATCGGCGAAAACGCGGGCCAAACCTTCTGTATAGGGATCACCATCGTGGATGGCAGCAGCAGAGGTGAGACCCAATTCATTATATGCGAATTCGGCCATGGCGCGGCCCTGAACTTTATCATTGTGGGCGGTGCGCAAGTAGCCAGCTTCGTGCAGAGCAGGATCCGTCAGAGATGGAGCGGTGTTGGAGGGGGATACCATGGAGTAGCCAGCCTCGGAAACAACCTTGGACATGGGGACGCCAGCACCGGAGCAGCTTGTGCCGACAACCGCGACGATGGATGGATCCGCCACGATCTTCTGGCCGGCGGTCTGTCCACCTTCTGCGGAGCAGCCGTCATCTTCAGCCTGCAATTCGATGGAATGCCCCATGATTTCGCCTTTGAAATCGATGGCAATTTCGACGCCATATTGGGAGTCTGTACCCAGGTCAGTGTTCGGACCTGAAATTACGAGAGCTGAAGCAATCCGAATGGGATCGCCATCTTCATAGGTGACGCAGCCCAGGGGGTCATCACATTCGAATGTTGAACCGCCACAAGCGGTTAAAACCAAGCCGGCAACAACCAGCAAACCCAAAATTATGAAAAATCGTTTAGACATCTACTTCCTCCTCATGAAAAATAAGCTATTGTTTTATTTGAAGGGTGTTCTAGGGATTTTCAATTATAAATTGAAGATAGTGTACCTCCTTTGCATAAAACCCCGAAAAAGAATGATGGTTACGAAAGTCAGAATTCTTGATCAAGGCTTTCTCCTAATAGTCATTGATTCTACAGACATGATGCGATATGGTCAAGAGAAGGCTTCAGTTTTTACGAATATTTTATTTCTGAGCGCGCCCGTATAGTAATTCTTCTCGAACACGTAAGCTCGTGCCCCGAATTTTTAAGGCCAGGTCAGCTGCCAGGTTGAGCATCAGCCGGTAGCCCAGGTCAGGATAGGTTTCGCAAGCCGTCATCAATTTTTCGCTGGGAATGATTAATAGGCGAGTATCATCATGAGCGATCCGGGCGGTTGCCGAACGGATACCTTGATCGACCAGCGCGATTTCCCCAAAAGATTGTCCCCGTCGTAGCGTTGCGATTGTGACAGGGTCGTGCTCTTCTCCTGGTTTATCGCTTACCAAAGCTGGGTTCACTAAAATATCGATAACCCCATAAACAATGATATAAAGTTCGTCACTGTGGGAGCCTTCAAAAAAAACGATCTCCCCCGTTTCTAATGTGCGTTCTTCGCAGAGATCGGCGACAGTTTCTAACTGTGTTTCGTTAAATTGGTAAAAGATATCGGTTTGTCTCAAGAAATTTACATAGGGATTCATAATGTTCTCCTCTCTAAAAACAGGATAGCATAAATCAAAAAAAAGTCAACGGAGATGTGTCGATATGGTAAAATTGGTTCTTCGATGGCTATGACAGATTCTCAAGAACTTCCTGCCCCACCTCGCCTGATTCCGGCGATGGTTGAGGGTTTCGACGCGATCACAAATCAT
>DAOUWT010000232.1 GCA_030666985.1 Chloroflexota bacterium | reverse complement strand
CAAGAAAGCGAACGCGTGAAATCGGAGCTTTTACAAAATATCAGCCACGAACTGCGAACACCTCTCAACATAATACTTGGTTACGTCAGTCTCCTCGAAGAAGATTCCTCCAACTTACGTAGAAAGCACAAGAAAATCTTTCAGGATATAAAAGGAAAACTTTCCGAGCTTACCCATATAGTTGACGCTGTGACAACATTGCAGGCTGCCGGCGTTACCCAGACACCCACCGAGATCAACCTGAAAGAGCTGATTAGGAAGGCTGTTGCTCGTTCTCGGGTGAAAGCCCAAGAAAATAGCGTTTCATTGTTCGCAGAATTGCCTTCAGAACCTGTGTATGCCTTTGCGGATTCCGAACAAATAGAAAAGTTACTTGATGCCTTGCTCTCTAATGCCATTAAATTCAATAAAGAAAATGGAGAAGCTACCATCCGTTTGGCAAAAACTAGAGAAGGCGATCCTTATGTAAGCGTTCAAGATACAGGCATCGGGATTCCTAAAAAACTCCATAAGAAAATTTTCGATCCTTTTTATCAAGCCGATGGCTCTACAACTCGCCAATATGGGGGATTAGGGATTGGGCTGGCGCTTGCTAAAAAAATCATCGCCTCACAGGGGGGCAAAATTCAGGTCGAAAGCGCGGCCAACAAAGGAACTACCTTCCACTTCACGCTGCGTCGCTCCCCGTCGGCGAAATAGAAAGCGTGTATCTTTAAAACAAAAGCCCTCACTGATTTAGAAACCAGTAAGGGCCTTTGCCAAAGGAGGAAACATATATACACGATATAAGGGCATGTTCAACCCTTTTCGCGCTGCATATCTTACCAACATTACCCCTAAAGTAGATTGTATTTCGTCACTCGCCTCATGTGATATTAATCACATGGGTTGCGTCCCCTATTTCCTCCGGCGGCTTATCTCTGCCCGCCAGGATTCCGACATACTATCAAGCTCGGTACTCAACCCCATCCAATCCTCAACTACAAAAAGAAATCCTTTCTCGCCAGGCAAAAACACCTGCTGAGGCAAGAAAAAACGCAAAAAGCGCAGCGGCAAAGGATAACCCGTCAGCCTGACCGCTAGAGCTGTTTCCCGGAAAAAAGGCCTCAAAGCCCGCTTCTGCGCCCAACTCATTTCAGAGGGTGGATAAATCTGACCGAAATCTACGGGATGTGAACTTTGGATGCGCCGGTAAGAAATTTTAAGCCGCAAAAAAGGCGTCACCAAACGAAAATGGTTGGAATAAGCCTGAATATAGTTCATATTCCGCGCCGCCAAAGTAAAGACAGTAAATAGAAGAGCAAAAACCATCCCCCCAACCAGCAAAAATTGATTTTCCAGACGCTCAAGTATCAAGTTCCCCTTCTGCATCTGCCACAAAATCACCGCCAACAACAACCCTATCAAAAAACTCGGCTTCCATAACCGTCCCATAGCCCGTTTGGGAACCAAAAGAATGTGTCGAGATCCTGTTCTGCGTTTACCCATTGGCATTAGCCCTCCCATTGGGCGAAACAGCTACAGGAAGCGTAAACCAAAAAGTGCTGCCCTCGCCCAATTGACTCTCGAAACCAATCTCTCCCCCTAGCATTTCAACCAATTGCTTGGTCACACTCAGCCCCAGCCCCCACCCGTTTTGATCCCGCACCGCCTGATCCTCCGAGCGGAAAAACTGGGAAAATAATTTCGCCTGATCCCCAGGGCTGATCCCAATCCCAGTATCTTGCACATTAATACGGACCGTATCTTGGTGTTCTATAACGCTGATGGTAATCATCCCGCCGTCTGGCGTGTATTTCCAGGCATTGCTCACCAAATTCGTCAAAATCTGTATCACACGCTTGGGATCGGTTTCCACCGGAGGAATATCGGCTTTCTTTACCACCAAAGTCTGGTTACGCTCCTCGATTTTATGACGAAGGCTGTCCAAAGTTTCTTGCAGGCATTTCAGCAGAGAAATATCCTCGACATCCAGCTTTAGAATACCGCGCTCAATACGAGAAATATCCGCCAAATCGGCAATCAAATCCGCCATCCGATTCACATTCTTGCGGATCACGCCTAAAAACTGCTCTTGTAACTCCGTCACCTCGGCCCCCGCGCTTCCCCCCAAAATCAAATCCGTGTAGCCCTTAATAGAGGTCAAAGGGATGCGCAGCTCATGGGTCACAATCGCTAAAAATTGTGATTTCGCCCGGTTGGCTTGCTCCACCGCCTGATAAAGGCGATTATTAGCAATCGAAGTCGCGGCCCGGCTTGCCAGGCGTTGTATAAATTGGATCGATTCCTCTGAAAAACCTTTTTCGTGGGAGATGACCAACGCCCCCATCGTTTTTCCTGCCTGGGAGAGAGAGGCGATCAAGTGAACGTTACCGCCGTCTGGGGAGGATAGAACCTGGGGGTGCGGTTTGCCCAGGTGGGGAGCCACACCTCGTGCATGGGGGGGGGTGATTCCGGTCCTGGGGCCGTCTGCCAGCATCAAGGTATTCACATCCTCGCCAGAAAGGAAGACCCAGCTCTCCAACCCGCCTGTGCCCCTTGTAGCCCACTCGCGGGCAAGTCCCAAAACGTGCTCAAAATCCAAACGGGCGGCCAAGTCATGGTCTATTTGGCTCAGAGTTTCCAATTCCTTCACCCGTGCGGCCAGGGCCTGATCCGTTTGGGTGTACAAGCGAGCATTCTCAATGGCCACGGCGGCCTGGGCCGCAAAAACGCTCAATAATTCCAGATCGTCTTTCCCAAAAATCCCGGACTTGGCGCGGTTGTCTACATAAATTACGCCTATGATCCTGCCGCGTACTTTGAGGGGAGCGCATAGAACAGACCGCAAATTATAAAAAACCACGGACTCTTGGGCAGCGAAACGGGGATCCGTCTGAGCATCGGTAGTTACTACTCCTTCGCCACCTGCCACCACCGATTGAATAACCGTGCGGCTTACTTCCATATCGTCAGCGTCCAGTGTTTCTTGGGCAATGTTCCGGGCCGCTCGCAAAGAGAGCTGGTCCGTGCCACCTTCAATGAGCATTAGGAAACCGCGCTCGGCACCCATTAATTCGATCACGGCATCCATAACATTGTTGAGAACCTCGTCCAAATCTAAGGTTGCCCCCAAAGATTGGGCCACCGTGTAAACGGCTGCCAGGCTATCTTGCTCGCCGGAATCATCCTCTAAGGAACGCTCGAACTGCTGCAGGCGCTGACGCGCGGTCAGGAGCGCCCCCCGCGTGTCTACAGGGAGGGTGCATTTTGCCAATTGGTCAAGGGCTTCGTTCAAGGTTTTTAGGTGTTGGTGGGCTTGTTTTTGCATGTAAGATTTCCTGTTAGCTGCTTGTGTCTTAAAAATATTGTACCATCAAGTTGGTATGTTGGTATGTTGGGAAATTGGTGTGTTGGGAATTCACGGGGTACTCAGCACGCTCGAGCAGGATGGCCACATCCTGCGGGCGGAATACGGGGAAGTGCCTGGCTCATTTTGAGCTGCTCAGAATGAGCCACCCTCGGAGCAGAAACTTGTACAGAACCCCGTGAATTCTTAGAGCCCCAATTTTCATTCCTAAGCAAGCTCTTTCCGCACCCGCTGGAGGGCGAGGATGGCCATCAAATTGAAAACCACCGTTGCACCCGCGCAGGCGGCAATCCCCCAGGCATAGAGGGGAGGGGCGATCACGTCTCCCAGGGCGCGCCCCAAGGAGAGGGCGGCAACGTTGAACGCCATTAGGGTTGCCCGCGCCTGGGGCATGATCTCGGTCATCATGGGGATGATGCTTACCAAGGTGAATTCGAAGGTGATGTAGAACAAGAATAAGCCCAGCACTGCTCCAGCGGCATGGCGGCCTAGGAGGGGAAAACCCAGGGCCGCGAGGCAATTCAGTGCCAGGCCCAGGGTTATGGCGTTCACCTTCCCCAAGCGATCGACATATACCCCCACCAGGGTTTCACCACCCAGCTCTGCAAAACCTATCACGGCGGCAGTTCCTCCCAAGGCGATGATTTTGAGGGCAAAGGCGTCTTCCATCCACACTCCGAAAACAAGGTTGATGGCCTCATTGGCTGTGCTGGCGGTAAATCCCACGGCTAATCCTGCCAGGGCCGGGGGATAGCGCAGCACGTCTCTAAAGTTGTCCCAAATATTGGCTTGGCCGTCTTGGGGGGTGGAATCGCCTGGGAGAAGCCACATCAACGCGCATCCCACGAGGATGCCCATGAGCGCCAATCCCACGAAGGGGGACTGCCATCCCCGGAGAGCTATCAAAAGACTCACCAGGGGGATGCCAATGATGAAGCTGAGAGACCATCCCAGTTCGGTGATTGCTAACGCTCTCCCGCGTTGCTGGTAGGGAATGCGGTCGCCGAGGTAGGCCTGCATGGAGGGGTCGAAACCGTATTTTCCGAGTGTGGTGAGAATCAACATGATCACAAAGGATGGGAAGGATGGCCAGAAGATCATTACACCTATGCCAATGACGAATAACCCAATTCCAAAGAGCATTCCGGTTTTGCGTCCCCGGCGGTCGGCAACAGCGGCCAGAAAAGGCCCCAAAGCGCCGGCCAATGAGCGGTTAGCCAGAGCTTGGGAGAGCGTGGAAATATCCACTCCCAGGCCGCGGCTGAAAACCGATAAAAAGGGATATATCATCCGGTACATGGTGTTGAAAACCGTGCGGATGGCGGCGAAGAGAATTGTTTGGGAACGGAGAGATTGTTTTTGCAT
>DAOUWT010000127.1 GCA_030666985.1 Chloroflexota bacterium | reverse complement strand
CTCACTCCTCACGTTTCACTCATTTCCCTTCCCCAGCCAATTCCCCAGGATCATAAATAGCACGCTAAGCGCCGTTCCTAGCCCGGTGTTGAGGGGGCCAATGCTGGCGAATGTCCATCCCAGATATGCGCCCAGGTAATGGCCCGCCCAAAATCCGATCCAGGACAAGAAGATATAGAATAGCAGTTTCAATCCCTTGCCTCCCACCCATAAATGGAATGCGCTTCCGTAAAGAGAAGCGAGGAGAAAGCCGTAAAAGAGGGCTGGAAGTGTCATAGTTTTATAAATCCTCCTCCCAGGCAAACTTCGCCATCATAGAAGACAGCCGCTTGCCCGGGGGTGATGTCGCGTACCAATTCATCGAATTTTACGTGCGCCTGATCAGTCCCCAGCGGGGCGACTGTTCCCATAACGGGTCGCGCTTTATAGCGGATTTTCACACTGGCGCGGAAGGGCTGCTGGGGAGCGGGGCCGGCAATCCAGTTCACGTCCCGGGCTCTGAGTTCGTCCCCTCCCAGTTCGTCCCGCACGCCGACGATGAGGGCGTTGTGCGCCATGTCCTTGGCGATGACGTATAAGGGCTGCGGGGCGGATAAACCTAGCCCTTTGCGTTGGCCGATGGTGTGGAACGCCAGCCCCAGGTGCGTGCCTAACCGTTCCCCGCGCGTGGAGAGGATGGGGCCGGGTTTTTCCACCTGGGGGGCGTGGCGGCGCAGAAAGTCGCGGTGGTCCCCATCCCCCACAAAGCACAAATCCTGGCTGTCGGGACGCTCTGCCACGGGGAGGTTGAACTCCCGCGCCAGGGCCCGCACCTCCGCCTTGGTGTACTCTCCCAGGGGGAAGAGCGTGTGCCGCAGAACATCCTGGCTTAGGACGTGGAGGACATAGGATTGGTCTTTGCCAGCGTCAACACCTTTTAGCAACTGAACCTGCCCCGCATCGTTTTGCCGCAGGCGGGCGTAGTGCCCGGTGGCCATGAAATCCCCGCCCAGGGCGCGGGCGCGTTCGAGCATGAAACCCCAGCGGATGCGGCGGTTGCAAACCAGGCAGGGATTGGGGGTCAAGCCTTTCGTATAGTCATCAAGGAAGTATTCCACTACCACGTCACGGAAAACGTCCTTGGCGTCGAGGGCGTAAAAGGGAATGTTTAATTGTCCGGCGATGTGCCGGGCCTCGTTCAGGGCGTCCACGGTGCAGCAGCGGTTTTCATTCTCCCGTCCCGATTCGCTCCACAGGCGGAGCATGACGCCCATTACATTGTATCCGCGTTCTTTGAGCAGGGCCGCCGCGACGGAGCTGTCCACTCCGCCGCTCATGGCGACGACGATGGTAGAGGATTCAGAGGAGGCAGAGGACGCAGAGGAGACAGAGGGTGCAGAGGACGCAGAGGGGGCAGAGGATTCAGAGGAGGCAGAGGGTGCAGAGGAGGCAGAGGGTGCAGAAGATTCAGAAGGAGCAGAGGTCATAGATTTACCAAATTTTATTAGCTATTGCAGCGTTCTCAGTGTTTTCATGGCTGGAGACCTGCGGTCGCACCAAGTGTGCGGTCGGGAGACTTACACACAGCGAGGTGTATCTCTTTTCATGTCCACCATTATACTATCTTGCTTGTATAATCAAGCTCGTAATTGGTCACACCCCTTTATTGGACATGTCATTCTGAGGGCGTTTTTCCCGAAGAATCTCCTACGCTTACGAGAGGAAGACTCTTCGTTCACAAAAAACGTTCTCTCAGAGTGACATATTTTGAGGTTTTTACCAGAGGTATGTGACCGGTTACTCAAGCGCTTTTGCCTTCCTCCTAATCTTTCCTTTTTTCATAAGCTAATGGAGTGACAGAGAGGCGCAACCGAATTACTTACAGCATAATCAAAAATTTAACTTGCAGCAATTACTAGTCTTCTGCTTTGGGAGCATAACTGCTGATAAAAATTTCTTCTCTGGGGAATAAGAGTTGCTCCCAAAGCTTGGCTGGATCACCATCTTCTGCAAAGGATGCTAAATATGTATTGGTTTGAATCTGTTCTTGAGTATCTCTAGCAATTGCTGCTGGTTTGCCACCGACAACGTTAGCAAAGTAAACTGAAAGCGGGTGTCCTTTTCCAGTATAGTTATTCAAAAAATTCAACGGCCCTTTGATTTGATCAGTAAAAGCCTCCATTGCCTTATCAAGCTGAGCGGGTTCAACAGGGTCATGCGCCAAAATTTGATAAACTCCCTCTATCAAATTAAATCTTATAGTTGGAATAAATGCAATTAAATCAGCACCACCCTCGGGATTGGGGTATTGGCAAGGAATACCATGAGTAAAAATATCATCTCCTCTTTCAATCGGTTCTGGGAAGCGAACCATGTCTGCTGCAGCCACACATTTAAGATGATAAATTCCATCCTCCACGGGTAATCCGCCATTATCAAATTGGACTTCCATCTGCTCTAAAAATTCATCTCTGCGTCTAGCATCTGGTGATAACAACTCCTCCACTGTTTGAGTTGGCTGCATAATCTCTGACGCAGATTCTTCAGTAGCGGTGGGGGTTGGTTGTGGTGTTTTAGTGGCCGTTGGCAATGGGGTCTGGGTCGCTGTGGGCAGGGTCGTCTTTGTGGGGGTTTCCGAGGCAGCGGTAGTAGGGAGGGCGGTTGCCGTGGGGGGAGTTGTTGGGGTGGTGCAGGCGGTGAGTAGGATGGTGATGAGTAATAAGGGGAGTATTTGGCGGGGGTTCATAGGTTTTCTTCTTAGGTGTAAATGGTCATGGAATTGTATCATCTCATAGTTTTTGTAATGGGAAACAATCCGCGTAGGCGGATTTTCCACACGGTGTTGCCCAAAGGGCATGCACAGCACATCCATTGGTGAGCCAGCAGCGAATTCCATTCGCTTGCCTCTTTTGCCACTTTTGCATCTTCCACTTTGTGCAAATGGGTTATAATGTGATTGACTATAAACTTAGGAGGTTGAGATGAGCAGACAAGTGACTTTAACCCTGTCTAATGATATTTACGAACAAGCCCAACGGTGGGCCATAATTACTCAGCAAGACTTATCAGAAACGCTTGCTGATGCTTTATCTATTGCTCTGGCCCCTGTGCATACGGCTCCTCATTTGGAAAAACCTGTGAGATCCCTGAGTGAGGAAGAGATTCAGGATTTATGCAATATGCGTATGGAATCATATCAGGGGCGGCAGTTAAGTCAATTGCTGGAAAAACAGCGTGAAGGTGTGTTAAATGATGAGGAACGTCAGGAAATGCTTGCCCTGATGCAAATTTATAATAGGCTCTGGATTCGACAGTCCGAAGCCCTGGCCGAGGCGGTTCGTCGTGGTCAGCGGGAACCTTTAGAATCATGACGCCTAGAGATATTTCTGAAAGCTTGCGTGCTAAAGTGCGTGCTCAAGCAGGTGACCGTTGTGGCTATTGTCTTGCGCGACAGGAATATGTGCCTTGGGTGCTTGAGATTGAACATATCTTTCCAAAATCAAAGGGGGGAATAGATGAAGAAGATAACCTTTGGCTTGCTTGCCATTCGTGCAACTTGTATAAAAGCGATCAAACGCATGGACACGATCCATTGAGTGGTCAACGAGTGAAGATATTCAACCCTCGGAAACAACAATGGAAACGGCATTTTCGTTGGAGTGAAGATGGGGCAATGATTGTTGGAAAAACTGCTTGTGGCCGCGCTACGATTTTGGCCTTGAAGTTAAACAATCTGGTGGCTGTCACCGTGCGCCGAAATTGGATTGCTGCAGGTTGGCACCCGCCAGATTAGTCAGAATTTTCGCACTTCCTCCACCACCCCCGGAACCACATCCAAAAAAGCATCCACTTCCTTGAGGGTTGTATCCTTCCCCACCGTGGCCTGCAACCCGCCCCGGGCGAAAGCCTCAGAAAATCCCAGGGCCAAGAGCACCTTAGAAGGTTCGGGATTTCCAGTTTTGCAAGCCGATCCCGATGAGCAGGCGAAACCTCTCGCGTCCAGCATCGCAACCAGCAAGTTGCCATCCACGCCTTCGAGGGCGAAACTGGCATGGTTGGGGAGACGCAGGGAGGGCTAAATTATCGCTAAGCGCTGGGTGAAGTAGGGGGTCATGGATTCTAGCACGCGGTGATCTAGGGGGGTGGTGGCGGTGTAGTCTAGGTAAATGGGTTTCATGGGAGCTTTTCCTTTTTTAGGTGGCGCGTTTGCATATTTTATCACCGATTCAAACTTAACGCAGAGGGGACGTACAAGACACGCCTAGGGAGATGCAGAGACACAGGGGAAAAAATAAAAAACCCTGCGTCCCCGCGTCCCTGCGACTCTGCGTTAAAAACACGAGACTACGGTGGATTTAGAGTAACGGATTTTTACGCTTCTAATCCGCTTATTTCTCAATCCGTTGTAGTCTTTTTCAGTTATCAGGAGAAGAATCGTTTAGAGACGCGAGTGATAATTGTCTTGAAGTTGACCGGATTCAAGTCGCCTGATCAAACCCAAAACGTTCTTTCATTTTGATCAGACTATCGTGCAGAATCCACCAACGATAAAAATCCGGGGGATCATCGTCAATCATCCCTGTATGGAAACGATGCTGGAATTCTTCTGTTTTCATTCCGTACTTGCGCTCGAACATTCTTACCTCAGTAACTAACCGTTCAAAAGCCTGATCAGGTGTAAGTTGGGTTTGCTGGGCACTCAAACGTTCACGCACTTCTTCTGCTCGGATAGATCGCAGGCGTTGTGTGATCGCGACGGTTACGAATTCATTCAAGCCAATACTGCGAATTTCAATAACGGGTTTTATTTTTTCTACCAGCTCGTTTGGTATTGCTACAGTAATTGCTTGTGACATTGTGTATAACTCCACATAAATGGTTTAACTTATATTGTGCTCAAAAAATCTATTGGCTGAACAACAGGGAGAAGAGGGGGCTGGTAATCGGTGATGTTGCGTGTTATCAGATACCCCGCTTTGCATTGAAGCGCCGAAATCATCTGGACGGCATCTTCGAAATCATCGTAATCAAGATTAAGAGCCTGATCAATTGTGCTTTGATTAACGGGGGCGATTTTCAAAAATTGTAATAGGCTGGTAATATCCGCTCTAGCCTCGGCAGAAGATTTATCTTTCTGGATAAGATAAAAAAGGGTGGTGATGCTGTGTGCGGCGATAAAGCCCTCGAGCAAGCCTGTCTCAACTGACGCTAATAAACGCGCTGATGCGTCATAAAAAGGTTCCCGTCTCTGCAGAACATCCAAAATAATATTGAGGTCGATTAAAACGGTGGCTTTAGTTGCCATATTTCTCAACCAGGTGTTCTTTATAGTCGTCGATGCTAACTTGCTGGGATAAAGTACCGCTTAATCTGCGGGTGATAGGGGCATCGGCGAGCAGTTCTTGCGGGGGAATGCGGCGAAGATAAGTCTCGACAAGACTGGTCATTGTCGTGTTCTTCTCTTGCGCATACTGCCTGAAATTGTCAAGCAAATTTTGTGGGACACGGACGGTTAGTTTTGTTTTTTGCATATCAATCCTCCTGCTGTACATATTAGCGTATTACTGTATGGCTGTCAAGCGATTTTGAGTGAAAGCATTGGCTAGTGAATTATAAGCCACTCGCAATTCACCGCCCCCCACTCCCCAATCTCCCGACATACCAATTTCCCAATATACCACTCGCATTCTCTCTGATATAATACCCCCGTCAATTCACAATCACCATAAACTTTATTTGGAGGCTTTATGTCATACAAAATCAAATTCGGTACCGACGGCTGGCGGGCGCACGTTGCAGAAGGTTACACCTTTGCCAACGTGCGTCGCTGTGCGCAAGGTTTTGCTTCTTATCTGCTAGAGCAGGGCTATGAAGGGGAGAGTATCATTGTTGGGCACGACAAACGCTATCGAGGCGAGGACTTTGCTGCCGCGGTCACCGAAGTGCTGGCTGCCAACGGATTCCACGTTTACCTGACCGATGGCCCGTCACCGACCCCAGTCATATCTTATTCCGTGGTCGCTAAGGGGGCCATGGGAGCCGTGAACGTCACCGCTTCCCACAACCCCAACACCGATAACGGCTTCAAGGTCCGCGACCAATTTGGCGGAGCGATTGACCCGGAGGGCCTACGCCGCATCGAGGAGCTTATCCCCGACAGCGTGGAGGATGTAAAACGCATGTCCTACGCCGACGCGGAGGGTGCAGGGCTGGCCATTATGTTCGACCCCGCCCCAGAGTACATCGCTCACATCGAAGAACTCATTGACCTTCAACCTATCCGAGACGCGGGACTGAACGTGCTAATAGACCCCATGTGGGGCAACAGCGCGGGATGGTTCCCCCGTTTGCTAGAGGGCGGCAGCACCACGGTAAGCGAAATCCACAACACGCGCCACCCCCTCTTCCCCGGCATGAAGCGCCCAGAGCCAATCCCCCCGAACGTGAACGAAGGGCTGGCAGCCACGCTCGAACATGGAGCCGATGTCCTGCTCATCAACGATGGCGACGCCGACCGAGTTGGCCTGGGTGACGAGAATGGAAACTTCGTTGACCAACTTCGCGTTTACGGGCTTTTGGCCTATTATTTGCTAGAGGTTCGCGGCCAGCGGGGAGCAATTGTCAAGACTCTATCCACTACCACCATGCTCGAAAAACTGGGCAAAATATACGATGTCCCCGTTCACAAAACTGGCGTGGGCTTTAAATATGTGGCTCCCAAAGTGCTGGAAACCGACGCCATGATCGGCGGCGAGGAATCGGGCGGATACGCCTTCAGGGGCAACGTCCCTGAGCGGGATGGCATCCTCGCCGGCCTTTACCTGCTGGATATGATGGTCAAACTGAACCGCAAACCCTCTGAGCTGGTAGACCTCCTCTTTGAAACAGTCGGCGCGCACTATTACGACCGCATCGATACCCCATTCCAGGGTGCGAGAGAGGATAAAATTGCCAAAATAATGGCCGCTGATCCTGAGACCATTGGCACGCTAAACGTCACGGACTTTGTCACCATTGATGGCTACCAATACATCCTGGAGGATGGGGGATGGCTGCTGATCCGCTTCTCGGGCACTGAGCCTATTATCCGCGTCTATTGCGAAACCACTCACGAAAATTTGGTGCAGGATATTTTGCGCGACGGCCTCAAGATAGCCGGGATTGAGTAGCTAGTGCAGATTGTAGACACCGTCTTGACGGACACCGTCTTGACGGACACCGT
>DAOUWT010000059.1 GCA_030666985.1 Chloroflexota bacterium | reverse complement strand
GTCCCGCGGGCGGTGGGGGAGGTAAAACGGCGTAGCTTGGGGGGATAGGGTGGCCGGGAAGGGCTGGGGGGCGTTGGGCTGGAAGGGGTCGCGTGCGTGGATATAATCTATCAGGGGCTGGACGGCATCCGCGTGGGCGGGGGGGGTGAAGTTGGAGCGTATCTGGGGGGGATGCAAGGGGGGGCTGGGAACGGCTATCTGCTCCGGGGCGTCTTCCAAGCGGGACAGGAACTCCCGGATGCGGGAGCGGGCACGGGCGGCGCGGGCCGCATCCCCCACCTCCGGGCAGCCACTGGAGATAATCCACGCCCTCTGCTGCACCTGGTCAAAGGCCAGCACCACATCGTAGAAGCCCAAGGCCAAATCGGGAAAGCCCATATCGTCCTCGCCGGGGATGGGCAAATCCTCCAGGTGATGGCAAAGGTCATAGGCAAAATATCCCGCCACTCCGGTCTGGAAGCGGGGCAGGCCGGCCCGATGGGTCAGGGGGTAAAGGGCCAGCTCGCGTCGCAAGACTGCAAAAGGGTCGCCTCTCAGCAACTGGCCGCCCAGGTGAATCACCTCCCCCTTACTGGTCAGGGTCTGGAAGGGATCCGCCGCAATAAAAGAATAGCGCCCCAGGCGTTCATCCGCCAGAGCGCTATCTAAGAAAATGGCATAATCATCTGCGGCAAAGGGCTGGAAGGCTAGCAGTGGGTCAAGATAAGGGATTTCGCGGGCGTGGGGAAAGGGCATGGTGTTAGTGACTAGGGAATCAGTGACTAGGGAATCAGTGATTAGGTACTAGGCCAATGTTCCTGATACCTAGTCCCTGATTCCTAGCCCCTTATTCAAACGCTCGAAGTCAAGGTGTTCGGCAATCAGGCTTTGGAATGTTTCTAGTTTTGCACGTTGTCCAAGGCGGGTCTTGCCGAAAATGTGGTCGAGCTTTTCGATGGTTTCCATGGTGTTCTCCGCCACCAGGAGGATGGGAACGCCCATATAACCAGCCTGCTTGACGATCAGGTTGTTGGGGCGGAGGTTACCGGTTAGGATGAGACAATTAGCTGAAGTTTCCAGGGCCGCTAACTGCATATCAGTACGGTCTCCACCGGTGATAACGGCTTTATTGTGATGCTTACGGAGGCGGCGGAGGGCGGCTTCTTCGGTCATGGCTCCCACCACCAAGACCTCGATCATGGCCTCGCGGTCAGCTTCTTCCGTCAAAATCTCCGCGTCCAAGACATCTATTATCTCGCCCACCGTCAGAGCGGCCAATCCCCGCACTTCTGGGAGAACGCCCAAGACCGGCACGCCTTTTTTCTCCAGATACGGCGTCACCAGATTGGTCACATAGCCCATGGCTTCCTCAGGAACTCGATTGATCACCACTCCGCTCAAGGCTTCTCCTAATCTAAATTTGGCGGTCAGGACATCGTCTAGCACCCGAACATCATCCCGATACTTGACAACCACCAAGATATTGCTGCCCAATTCTGCCGCTACTTCCGGGGTAGGAATATCCAAAACGTAACCCTCCCGCAGGCTCCCGCCTCCCTCCAGGAGAAGTAAGTCCTGGCCTTGGGAGGCTTTGCCGGCAGCGGTCTTGATGGTCTCCATCAAGTTCGTTTCTTCGCCGCCGGCTAGATGGGCACGCAGACGCTCGGAAGTGACGACAACGGGCGCTAACTCCCACGGTTTGGCTTCCAGTCCCAATATCTCGCTGACAAAGGAGGCGTCCTCGTCGGCAAGATAGCCACTTATTTTCCATGGTTGCAGGCTAAAAGGCTTCAGATAGCCCACTTTATATCCCTGTTCCTGATACAGCTTTCCAAGCGCCAGGCAAAGGGCGGTTTTTCCAGAATATTTTTCAACAGAAGTTATGTATAGGGATTTCATGGGTGTTGCTCCTTATGGGTGTGGCGTGTGCGTGTTGCGTGCTGCGTGATGCGTGTTGCGTGAGATTACGTTTCACGTCTTCACGTTTTACGTCTTCACGTTTCACGTCTTCACGTTTTACTCTTTACTCAGTATCAAGCGCATATCAATAGCTATTGCCCCTTGTCCTTTGGGGTAAACGATGAGGGGATTAATGTCAAATTCGACAATTTCGGGGAAATCTTGAACAAGTTGTCCCATTCGTAATATGATGTCTACTAGTGCTTTTTTATCGACGGGGGGCTTGCCGCGTATGCCATCCAACAAAGCCTTGGCGCGGATTTCATTCACCATGTTTTCAGCTTCTCGGCGGGAGAAAGGCGCCACCCGGAAAGTGACATCTTTGAGGACTTCGACGTAAATTCCGCCCAAGCCAAATGTAACCAGCGGGCCAAACTGAGGATCGCGGTTCATGCCAATCAGCACCTCCAAGCCCCCCGGGGGAGCCATCTCCTGCACCTGGCAGCCCCACACGTGGGCATCCGGCAAATAACGCTCGGTGCGGTAGAGCATCAACTCGAAGGCATCCCGCACTTCTTCCGCGCCCTGCAGCCCCACTTTTACGCCGCCCACGTCGGTCTTGTGCAAAATGTCGGGGGAGGCTATCTTGAGTACCACTGGATACCCGATCTCTGAGGCAAGCTCAACGGCCTCCCCAGAAGTTTTCGCCAACTCCGAGCGGGGAGTTTTCAGTCCATAGGCCTTGAGGATATTCCAGGCCTCGGCGTCACCAATGGCGTAACGCCCATCCGCGAGGGCTGCATCCAGCACTTTTCGGGTAGCGGTGTTATCAGCTTCAAAGTGAACATACTCAGGTTCCGGCAGCTTACGAATCTCCCGGTAGTCGGCCATGGCACGGAGGGCTGAAGCAGCCCTGTCGGGGAAAGCGTAATTGGGGACATCATATTTGCGCAAAATCTTGACCCCAGCTTCTACCTCAGCTTCTCCCATGAAGCAAGCTAAAATCGGTTTATCAGTTTCTTGGGATAACTTGCCTATAGCTTCGGCAGTGGCCTGGATTTCCGTCATCGCCTGTGGGGTGAGGACAATCACGACACCATCCACGTTGGGGTCTTGGGCAACGGTATTCATCGCCAGGCGGTAGCGATCTGCGCGAGCGTCTCCCAAAACGTCCACGGGGTTGGCCGCGCTGGCAGCGTCGGGCAGGTAGGCTTCCAAGGTCTGCCGGGTGCTTAGTTTGAAGCGGGTTAATTTCATTTCATGCTGTTCTAAGGCATCTGTTACCAAAATACCGGGGCCGCCCGCGTTAGTGACAATGGCAATCCGGTCTCCTTTGAGGGGTGGTTGGTAGCCCAAAGCCAGCGCCATATCGAACATACTGGACATAGAATCAGCCCGCAAGACACCCGCTTGGCGAAAGGCGGCTTCATAAGCCTGCTCCGACCCGGCCAGGGAACCAGTATGTGAAGAAACAGCCCGAGAGCCAGACTCGGTGACGCCAGATTTAATGGCAACAATGGGTTTCTTGCGGCTCACTTCACGAGCTACTTGGATAAACTTTTGACCATTGGGCAAGCCTTCGCTGTACATCAAGATCACGTTGGTATCGGCATCGTCTGCCCAGGCTTGGAGGAGATCAATCTCGCTGACATCGGCCTTGTTGCCCAAGCTGACGAATTTTGCCAACCCCAGGCGGCCGGCTTTGGCCCAATCCAAGATAGCGGTTCCCAACGCGCCCGATTGAGACATGAATGCCATCGGCCCCCGGGGGGGCGTCCCCGCTGAAAAGGAGGCGTTGAGAGGGGTAAAGGTGTCTATCACTCCCAGGCAGTTGGGGCCAATCAAACGCATGTCGTTCTCTTTGGCGATCTCGATCAGTTCTAGCTCGCGCTCCAGGCCATCCATCCCTGCCTCGCGGAATCCCGCGCTGATAACTACCACGGCTGGGATATTCGCCTCGCCGCACTCCCTCAAAATAGCTGGAACATAGGGATAGGGGATAACTATTACGGCTTGGCCTATTTCGTGGGGAACGTCTTTCACAGACGGATAGGCCTTGTATCCCAATATCTCATCGGCCTTGAGGTTTATGGGGTATATTTCTCCTACTTGAGCGTAGCCACCCTTGACGAGATTCTCCAGGACGGCGTATCCAAGTTTGTCTGGGTCAGTCGAGGCTCCTACAACAGCCACGGATTTTGGTTCGAAAAAAGCTTCTAGCATAAGTGATTCCTGATGAGTGAAACGTGATGAGTGAGGAGTGATACGTGATGAGTGAGGAGTGATACGTGATGAGTGAGGCGTCGCTTCCCTCACGCACTACGCAGCATTGGTCTATTTCAAAAAAGCAAGGGCATTATACTTCACTCCGTTGAATGGAGATAGGGGGGAAAAGTGGGCGAGTTTGCGAGTGGCGAGTGATGAGTATAATCTATAAGCCGCAAGAAGAGTGACGTGCATCCTAGCTGCTTGACAGTTTCATCTAACGGGACGCGGTGCTTTGCATGCCCTCGACGTTCGCGGCCACATTCGTGGATGGCGAGTCAGTAGACTACACGAATTGGGAAAGGAACGGATTTTTGCTTTCGATTCGTTTATTTCTAAATCTGCTGTTGTTTTACGAGAAATCAAAAGCAAAATCACCATCCTGCCCAACAAAAAAATCCTCCTGCCATTACCTCAGCAGGGGGATTTTCCCTTGGGGGTATAAACTATATACCGCTATTCGTGTTACGTAAAGTCTCCCCTACGCAATACGCAATACGTAACACGCATCACGCAATACGAGAAAATCTATCCAACCTCCAACTTCCCCCGCATGGGCGGCATGGTACGCAAGCGTTCGGTAAATTCAGCCACAACTTCGGCAAATATCGGTCCCTCAGATGCGGAGACCCATTGCACCCAAAGACGTTCTTTTGGTATCCCCATATAATCCATCAACTCAGTATACACCGGGAAACGTTTGGCTGTGCGGTGGTTACCGTTTCCATAGTGGCAGTCGCCAATGTGACACCCCAACACCATCACCCCATCCGCTCCTTGCATAAAGGTACGCAGAACCATCTCTGGGGAAACCCGCCCAGAGCAAGGCACACGAATAATCTTAACATTAGGGGGATATTCAATGCGGGCTAAACCGGCCCCATCCGCTCCGGCATAGCTGCACCAATTGCATAAATAACCAATTATTTTGGGTTCGTAGCTGTTTTCAGGCATTTAGTTCTCCATAGTTCGTGAAACGTGAAATTGTGAAACGTGACGACGTGAAAACGTGACTTCACGCATCACTCATCACTCTTCACGCTGGCATCAGCACCCCATCTATCTCAAAGAGGGCATTCATGGCCCCGGTCATCTGAGCCATCAGTTCTTGATCAGTGAAATGATGCAAGGTAATAGATTTAGAAGGGCAAGCGGCCACGCACGTTCCGCAGCCCTTGCACAAAGCTCTATTCACTTCAGCCTTTTGGCGGTCTTCAAGATAGTCTATGGCCTCATAAGGGCAAGATATAACGCACATCCGGCACCCTACGCAGGTGAGGTCATTGACCTCGGCCGTAGCGGCTTCCATTTCCACTTCCCCTTTATCAATAATGGAAAGTACGCGGGCTGCCGCAGCCGCTCCCTGGGCCACCGAACTGGGAATATCGCGCGGGCCTTGGGCGGCCCCGGCAATGAATACCCCCCCGGTCATAGTAGCAACGGGGTCTAGCTTGGGATGCCGCTCTCGGAAAAAGCCATTCTTATCAATACTAATGCTAAAAGTTCTAGCCACTTCCTGGCTGTCGTGACGTGCTTCCAAACCGGTAGATAGAATAGCCATATCCACGGGGATACGGCGCTGTTCGCCAATCAAGGTATCCTCGGCGGTCACAATCAACTTGCCTTCTTCCTCTACCGTCAGGGCAACATCACTGATAGAAGCAGCCCGCCCGCGAATAAAGATGGTACCTTCTTCTAATAGGCGGTGATAAAACTCTTCGTAACCCTTAGCCGGGGTGCGGATATCTATGTAAAAGTTATATACTTTGGCGTCTGGTAATTTGTCATGCACCATGTGGGCAAATTTAAGGGAATACATGCAGCAAACCGCGGAGCAGTATTCATTGTATTTCTTGTCTCGGCTGCCCACACAGTGGATTATTGCCACGCTTTCCGGCACATTGACACCGTCGCGCAGGACCACTTTTCCGGTTGTAGGGCCGGCTGCGTTGGTCATGCGTTCGAATTCCAGCCCGGTAAAAACATTGGGATAACGCCCATAACCGTACTGCGGGATCCGCCGGGCGTCAAAGGCATCGTAACCTGTAGCCACGATGATATTTCCCACTTTCACTTCCAATATCTCATCTTCCTGCTCGAAATCAATGGCGTCGGTAGGGCAGACTTTCTCGCACAAGCGGCATTTGCCTTTTTGGTACCAAGTGCAGTTCTCACGGTCAATGACCGGATATTTAGGGACCGCCTGGGGGAAGGGACGGTAAACGGCTTTACGATAGCCCAGCCCCGCTTCGAAGACGTCATCTACCACACTGATGGGGCATTTTTCCTCGCACAGGCCGCAGCCCGTGCAAGCCTCTTCATCAATGGCACGGGCCCGCTTGCGGATACGAACTTCAAAGTTACCTATGTATCCATCCACATTTTCCACTTCGGAATAAGTGAGCAAGGTTATATTTTCATGATTGCCCGCCTCGAACATACGCGGTGTGAGGATACAAGCAGAACAGTCTAAAGTTGGAAAAGTCTTATCCAACTGAGACATGTGCCCGCCTATGCTTGGTTCCCGCTCTACCAAATAAACGTGATAACCGGAATTGGCGATCTCTAGGGCAGCCTGAATACCAGCTATACCTCCACCAACAACCAGAGTGTTTTTATCAACTGGAGCGTACTGAATGACAAGCGGTTCGTGATGGCCAACCCGCGACAGTGCAGCAGCCACAAGCGCTTTAGATTTTTCTGTGCCGGCCTCTTTGTCCTTGTGAACCCAGGAACAATGCTCACGGATATTGGCCATTTCCATAAAATAAGGGTTAAGCCCAGCCCGTTGGCAGGCTCCCCGGAACGTGGATTCGTGCATGTGCGGCGAACAAGACGCCACCACTACCCGATCCAGTCCATATTCCTCGATGTCTTTTTCTATAAGTTCCTGCCCCAAGCTGGAGCACATGAATTTATAGTCACGCGAGATGGCTACATCCTCTAAATCATCGGCCCATTTGGAAACTTCTTCCACGTCCACTGTGCCGGCAATATTGCTCCCGCAATGACAAATATAAACACCTTTTTTCATTATAGTCTCCTAGGAGGTAATGAAGTAATGAGTAATGAGTAATGAGTGATGAGTTACGTTTTACTCTTTACTCTTCACTCTTTATTTTTCACGATTCAAGTTGTTTTGGCATCGGCAAAGCGTTCTTATCCCGCTTCTCTCGCCGCCTGCGCTTTTTAGACGCCGGTTCAGCAGTAAGCCACTTTTCTAACATCGCTTTGGAAGAGACGATCCCCCGCTCGAACATAAGCGTTTCAGGATCCATTCCAAAGGCCAGGCCCATCACTTGAGAAAAATAGACTATGGGGATTTGATAATTAGTCTTGTATGCGCTGTTGACATCCTTCTGGTAAGCATCCAGGTTGAGTTGGCACATAGGACAGCCCACAACCATAGCGTCGGCGTTCAGTTGGTTTGCTCCTTCTAACAAATGACGCAGAATGCGCAGAGACGCCTCAGCGCTAAGTTGGGTCATGTGCCCGCCGCAACAAATGGTTTTAAGGGAATAGTCCGGCACATCCGCTCCCAATGTCTTTAGGAGAGTATCCATGGTTTGCGGTCTTTCAGGGTGGTCAAAATTATCTTCCGGGCGGCCCATATAACAACCATAATACGGAACCAGGGTAAGACCAGCCAGTGATTGTGTCATCTTTTCTTTGACAGCCTCATAGCCCACGTCATTGCAAACCACATCCAAAAAGTGCCGTGATTTGACCGCGCCAGGCTCATAAGATAAATTTCCGGCTGCCAGAGCAACGTTTACTTCCGTATTCAGTTGCTCATATTTAGCCATCTTTTCATCTGTCTTTTTTAGATTGATGTAACAGGCGCTGCAAGGAGCGATGACCTGAGGCGTCTCCTCAGCATTGATGAGCGCCAAGTTGCGGGCCACCAATGCATAAGCCGGTAATTGGTTAACAGAAAAATATTCTGTGGCCCCGCAACAATTCCAATCATCTATTTCTTGAAACTCTATACCCAATGCTTCAGCTATCATCCGACTGGTTTCGTCGTAGGCGAAAGAGTTGCCTTCAGCCGAGCATCCGGGATACCAGGCATATTTCATTTTTATGCTCCTATCTCTTTAGCTTTATCTAAAATGGCGCGTAGTTGGCCCATATTTTTAATGCGCTTGGGAAGCAACTTCAACCGCCCTCTGCTCATCATACCCAACGCCATTGGGGCCATCTTCACACTTTCCAACGGGTGATGAAGAAGATGAAATCCCGCAGCAAGGCCCAACTCAAAGGAACGCCCAAAGTGCTCTACCATCCCAATAAAAGTCCCCGAAAAATCTTTCGCGTCCGTGGTATACAAACCTTTTTCTATGGCCTGATGCTTGAGATGATACATAATATCGGTAATGGGGATTTCTTGCGGGCAGCGCACAGTGCACTGGTAGCAAGACACACAGTACCAAAAAGTATTAGCGCGCAATACCTTTTCATCCTGCCCAGCCGCTATCAAGGCGAACAACCCGCGCGGCGCATAATCCATATCAGTCGCCGAGGGACAGGAACCGGTGCAATTGCCGCATTGCAAACAACTCTTGAGTTTTTCCCCATCGGGAAGTTCAGTGATAATTTTTTCGTATACAGAGTTAGGCTCTAAGGTCATTATGTGCTCCTGAACGTGAAACGTGAAGCGTGATGAGTAATGAGTAAAACGTGAGGGTTGGTATATTGGTGGATTGGTATATTGGTTGATCGGTAAATTAGTAGATCGGTCAAAGATACAACCAGTCTCCCAATATACCAATTTCCCAACTGTACCAGTTTCCCAATCTACCAATTTCCCAATTTACCAATTTACCAACTTACCAGTTTCCCAATATACCAACTTACCAACCTCACAAAAAGCTCTCCAACAATTCGGCAACATCCGAATGGTAAAAGACCGGGCCATCAGTACAAACAAAAATATCGCCCAGGTTACAACGCCCGCATTTTCCAATTCCGCAGTGCATGCGGCCTTCTAAAGTGACCAACATCTGATCCAGCGTGAAGCCTAATTTTTTCAAAGTCAGGGCCACAAAGTGGATCATGATCGGCGGGCCGCAGGTGATGGTGATGGCGTTCTCCGGGCCGGGATTCACCTTCTCCAGCAGAGCGGTGATCAAGCCCTCGTCGCCCTCATCCCAATCGGGGGGTTTGTTGTCTACGGTGAGGTGCAGTTCGGTGCGAGGGGCATCGCGCCATTCGTCATACTCATCGGTAAATATGAGCAGGCCAGGATTGCGGGCCGCCCAAAGGATGGTCATGGTGCCGTAATCGTCCCGGTTTTCCATGACCGTTTTGATAACAGGGCGGAGGGGAGCGCCGCCAATTCCGCCGCCGAGGACGATGATGTCCTTGCCTTTGATGTCTTCCATGGGGAAGGAATTCCCCAGCGGGCCCCGTACCCCAATGGGGTCGCCCACCGACAGGTTGTGCAATCCCTGGGTGGTTTTTCCGTGGGGGTGGCGGTGGATGGCAAACTCCAGCAGGTCACTCTGGGCGGGGATAGACGTGATCCCGAAGGGGGCCTCCCCCTCCCCGAAGGCAGAGACAAAACCGAACTGGCCGGGTTTATAATCCGCAAAAGCCTCTTTTCCAGCCTCGTCCGCAAGCTCAATTTGGAATAAACGGATGTCGGTTCCCAACTCTTTTATACCAGCTAATCTTCCCAAATAGGGGCGCATGGAATGATGCTTATGGTTGTGTTCTGTCATGCTGATACCTCCTGGCCTTGGCTCATGTCAGAAACTGCCACTAACATTTCGGCGATGTCAATGTTGACCGGGCAGGCCTCAATGCAGCGCCCGCAGCCCACGCATCCCAAGGGGCCGAAGTCTTCGGGATAATAATAAAATTTGCAGTAGTAGCGGTTGCGTATACGTTGGCCTTTGACGGCCCGGGAGTTGTGCCCCCCGGCGATGGTGCGGTAATTGGGTGCGGTGCAAGCATCCCACACGCGCATCCGGTCGTGGATCACCAGTCCCGCCCCGGAAAGGACTTCTTCATCCCGCAGGTCAAAACAGCGGCAAGCGGGGCAAACGTAGGTGCAGAGCTTGCAGCTCAAGCATCGCTCTCCCAGCCGCGCCCAGTATTGATTGTCGAAGAGGGCCGGCCATTCTCCCGTGGGGAGAATGGGGATGGGGTCGTTTTGGGGGATTTCTGGCAGGGCCAGGTCTGGCTTTTCTTGGACGTTGGCGGAGGCCAGCAACGCTTCCCCCTTGGGAGTCGTCACCTGGACGGCGTAACCATCCCCCAGGGCGGTGAGGAGCACGTCCACGTGGGAGGGATCATCCGGGCCGCCCCCCACGCTCCCGCAGAAGCAATTCTCCCACATCTCCGGGCAAGAGAGACCAACCAGGGTTGTCATCTCCCGGCGGCGGGCATAATAAGCATCGGGCGGGTCTTGCTCGAGGAACAAGGCATCGAATGCCAAAAAGCCGTGGGCGTCGCAGGGGCGCAATCCGAAAATGACTTGTTTTTCTTCTAAGAAATAATCGTGCAAGGTCACTTCGTCGCCGCGTTTTTCAATCCGCATCAGTCGCTCTGTTTGCGGGAAGAGAAATTCTTTGGCGGACATATCTGGCCGGGTGTAGTCAAAGGTGATGGCATCCATATCGCTAACGGGTCGATAATGGATATGGCCTTTGCCCACATCTTGAGGAGCAATCAGTGTTCGCTCTTCTTTTAATTTGCCCAGCCAGGCCAATAAGTTATTGTGAGTAATGAATTTCATATTAATGGTATCTCCCCTTCTTTCAAGAGGGTCACAAAGGGTGTTGGTTCTGTGGTCAGGCCGCCCCGATGGTCGAATAATTCTTCCACTTCTTTAGTCAGCTTGCGGTTGAGTAAACTGAGGGGTATGTCCATGGGACAAGCTTCTTCGCAGGCGTTGCACTCGACGCAGCGGCCGGCCAGGTGCATGGCGCGGAAGGTGTGGAAAAAGTATTTCTCTGGCATCTCGTTCTGCATTCCAATCCAGAGCGAGTCGTCACGGTCAAACTCGCACACATCGCAATAGCAGCCGGGGCAAGCTTGGCGGCAGGCATAACAACGAATGCAACGGTCAAACTCTGAGAGCCAAAAACGCAGCCGTTCTTCAGGCGACATGCCTTCCACTTCGGCCACATCCTCGAAATCATCGCTGATCTCCACTTCTGGGGCTTCTCCAATCAGCGTGTCATACACTACCGGAGAGCGGGTCTCGCAGTTTTGGCAGCGGGCTTGGAGCTCGCCGTCTTCTAACATGCCCTCACAGGTCAGGCCAATGACGTGAACTTTATCGCGCTGGATTTGGCTCTCGCTCAGTAACAAGTTAATAGTGCGGCTGTCGCAAGGTTTGGCTATCACGGCCACGCTGGGGATGTCTGCTCCCCGTTTGGGCGGTTTCTTTTTGTCGTGTAAATAATTTACCAAGTTGGCATGACAGTGCTGATCCCAGACCAGGCGGCCTACGTCATCAGGGCCATAAATAAAGGCTGGGCGAGTTCCACCGTCTGTGGCAGTCTCGTAGCCAATGACGCAGCTTACCTGTCCGCTTTCCAGCAACTCTTTGGCTTTCGCTTGTATTTGCTCAATCAAATTGGCCTCCTGGGTGAAACGTGATGGCGTGATGCGTGATGCGTGATGCGTGGTACGTGGTGCGTGATGCGTGATGGTGTGTTGCGTGATGGTGTGTTGCGTGATGGTGTGTTGCGTGATGCGTGATGGTGTGTTGCGTGATGGTGTGTTGCGTGATGCGTG
>DAOUWT010000161.1 GCA_030666985.1 Chloroflexota bacterium | reverse complement strand
TGGATTCCGCACCCGATGGGGCTGCCGACCCATCTCGAGCAAGAGAAGGAATGGATTTGTATCCCATGTGCGATTGCCCTGAGTGCGGGGGTGCAGTAGCGCTGAAGGTGGAGGAACGCGTCCAGGGTGAGGAACGCGGCCCCATGGGAAGGGAACGCTGCGGGGGCGGGAAAACGCTCCGGGGCGGAGAAACGCGTCCAGGAGGGGAAAACCTATCCCCTATCCCCAAATAAAAACCCTGCCTCGAAGAAAGACAGGGTGCCAAGAGAAGTGGGGACATTTTATCACCGGAAAAAATTAGAAATGAAGAACCACATGTTAGCGGGGCGTTCAGCAAGGCGGCGAACAAAGTAGGGGTACCAATCGGTGCCATAGGGAACGTAAACGCGCACGGGGTAGCCTTCTTTTACTAATTGCCGTTGAATATCAGCTCGAATGCCATAGAGCATTTGGAACTCAAAGCCTTCTTTTGGCAAACCTATTTTCTCGGCGTAGGCTTTGGCGTGCTCGATACGTATTTCATCATGAGTGGCTATAGCGGGGATAGGCGGGAATTTTCCATCCTGGCTTAGGGTGCTGCCTATTTTTAGGGATGCATCTAATAATATCTCTGTCAAGAGGTCAAAATTCTTGTCAACATCCGTCTTTTTTGGGAAGGCAACTTCGGCTGGTTCATTATAAGCGCCTTTACATAAACGAATCGTTCCTCTGTCCTCGAGGATTTTTCGCACATCCTCTTCAGTGCGGTAAAGGTAAGATTGAACGACAATGCCAACCGTGTCTTCAAAGCCTGCTTTACGCATTTTGGAGAACATTTCTAGGGTAATGTCTGTGAAGGGGGTGTCTTCCATATCAATGCGAAGGAAGTTGCCTTTTTCTTTGGCACGCTCTACAATGCGGCGTAGATTTTTCTCGCAAAGGGCGTCATTCATGCCCAAACCAATTTGGCTTAACTTGATAGAAACCCCGGCCGTAAGGCCAGCTTGGTCAACGCTATCCAAAAGTTTTATTATCACGTCGGTAGCTTTCACGGCCTCTTCATCCGTTGAAACATGTTCTCCAAGATGATCAAGGGTAACATTCATTCCAGCGTCATTCAAGGTCTTAATTGCGCTGAGGGCTTCATCGAGTGTTTCACCAGCTACAAAACGGGAAGCAACTTTCCAAGCTAATTTCCATTTGCGGGCGATGTTGTAGGCCCATTCAGCTTGAGATAGGTAAAGAAGTAGTGCGCGTAACATATTCGTCCATCCTTGTATTAAGTGAGTGAGAAAGTTTAAAAGACTGAGAAACGTGAAGAGTAAAACGTAAAGAGTAAAACGTGAAGAGTGAAGCGTGAAACGTGAGGTGTGACTTCGCTAATCTTGCGATTACTCACACTACCACAATATACACCATGATGAAGAAAAGCTACAGGTACAAACCTAATCTCATATTTTGCTGAACGTCAGAAACAAGGGGCGAAACAAGGGGCGAATCGAATTCGCCGCTGGCCTGCGAAATCCGCCTTCGCGGATTAGAGTTTAGGAAATGTTCAGAAGGGGGTGTTTTGCTCTAGAATCAAACTGTTTTAAGAAAAAAATACAAGCAATAACCTAGTCAACTCAAAATAAATCGTGATAGAATTGTTTCCGGCTAAGGATGAATGTCATATTACTACTAAATGAGGTAAACAAAGGATCTTTTATGATTAAGAAACAATATGTAAAAAGTCGACAAGTTTATAAAACTACTTTCCGGCTGGCAAAAAATGAACTCCCAGAAAAGTACGAAGTCGAAACGGCCCACCTTGTAGGTGATTTCAATGATTGGGATCGGGAATCCATGCCCATGGAATATCTTAAAAACGGTGATTTCAAGGTCAGCCTTGACTTGGAGCCAGGGGAAAAATATGAATTCCGTTATCTCCTGAATAGTGAAGAATGGTTCAACGAATGGGAGGCCGACGAATATATACTCGGTGGGTTTGGCGAGGATAATTGTGTGCTTGAGATTCCAGAGATACCCTAAGAGGTTAGAAGAAACTACCAACTAAAAAGCCAGGTTCTAATATAGAATCTGGCTTCTAGTTTTAAGTTTGACGCTTATGCCCATATAAAGTACACTACAGGGAGGTTTGCATGTGGGCAAGTGGGCAAGTGTGCAAGTGGCATGTGGCATGTGGCAAGTCCTCCTACGAGAATGTTTCATGATGGCAAGTCACCGAATGAATTCGGTGGCTAATAAACAAAACGCAATAAATCGCGTTGAGAATTACCACATTTACAACCCATTTCAATGGGTTTTGTTCGTCACCTTTGGTGTACCTTTGGTAAGCCTATGAATTCATAGTCACGAATGAATTCGGTGGCTTTTATGCGGAATTCTCAAAGGATACAAAGGAAATTAGCAGGCACCTAACAATCCTCAGACCACCCGACTACCAGACCATCAGACTACCCGACTACCAGACTAAAGACTACCAGACTATCCAACTAAAGGAGCACTGAATGTCAACAAATAGGCTTAGAGCAGAACAATTATGCAAAAAATGTTCCCCGGCGTCACTGGGTTTCGAAACCACAGATGATCTAGAAACACTTCAAAAAGTAATTGGGCAACCCAGGGCTTTCAAGGCCTTGGAACTGGGCAGCGAAGTTCCCGGAAAAGGTTTCAATATTTTCGTGATGGGTGTTCCCGATTCTGGCCGGACAACACTGAGTCAAGATTATTTGGAGCGCAAAGCCATCTCCGAACCTACTCCCGATGATTGGTGTTACGTGACCAACTTTAAAGATGCCAGGAAACCGGCAGCCTTAAGGCTGCCTGCGGGCAGAAGCGTCGACTTGAAAGAAGATATAGAATACCTCATAGAACAATGCCAACAAGGAATACAAAAAACTTTTAGCAGTGAAAACTACGAAAAGGAACGTCAAACTCTAACTAAAGGGTTACAACATACACAAGAAGAAGAGTTCGAGAAACTAAATCGCCAAGTCAAAAAAAATAATTTTCTGCTTTCACAAACCCCAGTGGGTTTTGCACTTGTCCCAACCTCGCCAGAAGGAAAACCTATTGATAGAAAAGCGCTAGAAAACCTTTCACCCGATCAACAACAAACATTGAGGGACACTCAACAAAAACTAGAAAAAGAAGTCCAAAAGACCATCAAGAAGATCAACGAGATTGGCCTTCAAATCCAAGAAAAGATCAAAGAATTCGACAAACAAACCGCCACTTTCACTGTAAGCTCCTTCTTTCAGAATATCAAAGCCAAATACGCCGAACTGGAACAGGTGTCAAAGCACCTTGATGCCCTCCAGGAAGATGTCGTTAAAAATGCAGCTAAATTCCGCGATCAAGACAAAGAGGACGAGAAGGAAAGCACTAACTGGCTCACACAATATGAAGTGAATATCCTTGTAAATAATTCGGATCAAGAAGGAGCGCCAGTGATTCTAGAAAGTCACCCCGCCTACCATAACATTATGGGGCAAATTGAACACCGCTTCATAATGGGGGCATCGTATACTGATTTCACTTTAATCCGCGCTGGAGCCTTACACCGGGCCAATGGAGGATACCTCCTCATTCCAGCCCGTGACATGTTGCTCAACCCCTACACCTGGGAAGGCCTCAAACGCGCCCTCCGGGATGCCCAAATTCGCATCCTCGAGCCTAGCTTACAGGCGAGAGTATTTACCACAATAAGTCTAGAACCCGAAACTATCCCTCTCGATACCAAAATCGTTCTCTTTGGAACCCCCCTTCTCTATCATTTGCTTCGTGAAAACGACGAGGATTTTGCCAAACTATTCAAGATCCGGGCAGACTTTGCAACCGTTATGGATCGCACACCACAAAACGAGCACGATTATGCCCTATTTGTCAAATCAGTGGTCAATAACAACAACCTCCCTCCTTTCGATAATACGGCCATAGCTCGTCTAATTGAGTATAGCGCCCGCGCTGCTGATGACCAGGAAAAACTCACCACCCAACTAGGAAAAATCACAAATGTAATCCAAGAAGCCGCTCATTGGGCCAAGAAAGAAGACCAAGAGCTGGTAACAGCCAAATCGGTCAATCGTGCAATCCAAGAAAGTATCTACCGCAACAACCTGATAGAAGAACGCTCTCAGGAGATGATCACCCAGGGCACGATCTCGATCCGCGTTGAGGGAAAAGCCATTGGACAAGTAAACGCTCTCAGCGTCTTAGCCCTGGGAGAATACGCCTTTGGAAAGCCTACCCGCCTGACAGCAACCACCCGGCCTGGGGATGGGGGTGTGCTAAACATTGAACGGGAAGCTGACCTGAGCGGCCCCATCCACACCAAAGGGGTCTTGATACTCAGCGGCTTTTTAGGGGAAAGATATGCTCAAGAAAAACCGCTCAACCTGACTGCCAGTTTAGCTTTCGAGCAATCTTATGGGGGAGTAGACGGAGATAGCGCTTCAGCAGCCGAACTTTATGCTCTATTATCCTCGCTTGGCAGCATCCCCATCCGGCAAGATAGGGCCATCACCGGCTCAATTGACCAACACGGAAACATTCAGGCTGTAGGCGGGTTGAACGAAAAGGTAGAAGGCTTCTTTGACGTATGCCAAGAAAATGGCCTGACTGGAACCCAGGGCATACTCATCCCTGCTTCCAATGTCCGTCACCTAATGCTGAACGAAGAAGTCCTCGCCGCAGTGGAAGAAGAAAAATTCCACGTCTGGCCTATCAAAACCTTCGATGAAGGCATTCCTCTCCTTACCGATTTAGACGCCGGTCAACGCGACGAAAGTGGAGAATACCCCCCTGGGACTTTCAACTACAAGGTCAAAGAATCTCTCAATCGTTTCGCCAAACGCGTTAAAGAACAGGATAGCGGAGACTAAATGCGTAGAAAAAGTTCTTTTTCCGCTTTGAGGTGGATGTCTGTATTCACTCTCTTGGCAGCTATTACCCTCACCACCCTGCAAGTTGTCCGCTTTAGCCGCTTGCGGGTGAGTTACCCCCATGGTTTAGAAATTGCGGGAGTCCCCATGGGAGGGTTGAACCGCCAAGAAACAGCTCAACGCTTATTAGAAGCATATTCCCTCCCCGTAGAACTACGCTACGGAGACGACATAATCCACCTCTCCCCCACAGTTACCGGATTTGAGTTAGATTTGGAAAGCATGTTAGCAGCCGCCGACCTGGAGCGTACAAAACAGCCTTTCTGGTCAGCCTACTGGGACTTTTTGTGGGGACGCAAAACTCAAGGAGGAGATATCCCGCTGCGTTCCACCTACTCAGAAATTAGGCTGCGCACCTTCCTGGAAGAGGAGATCGCGACTCGTTACGATAAACCATCCAGCTCAGCCCAGCCCTACGTCGGGACCGTCAAATTCGAACCAGGCTCCTATGGAACAGAGTTAGACATTGACCAAGCCATTATTTCCATCGAGAAAGCTCTCCAATCCCATGATGACCGCTCCGTCACCCTCCCCAAGGGACAAACCTCCCCGCCCCGGCCTTCCCTCCAAAATCTGGAAATCCTTCTCAAACAAACCATCGAAATATCCGAATTCGAGGGTATCACGGGTCTTTATTTATTCCATTTAGACACCGGCGAAGAAATCCACTTTGCGTACCAAGAAGGAGAAGAACTTTCTGTAAACCCAGACGTAGCCTTCACCACAGCCAGCATTGTCAAAATACCCATCATGACCTCAGTGTTCCGTCGCATTGACAAAGACGACGACCCTGAAACGCTCAATTTGCTTCAAAAAATGATCGTCGAATCCGGGAACGACCCCGCTGATTGGGTCATGGAGCGCGTTATCGCCCCTGATTTAGCCCCCTTAGAAATCACCAAGGATATGCTGGCCCTGGGGCTTGAGAACACCTTCTTAGCAGGCGAGTTTGGCCTAGGCTCCCCCTTGCTCAGAGAATACAAGACTCCGGCCAATCAACGCACAGACGTTACAACTGACCCCGATCTCTATAACCAGTCCACCTCATCGGATATGGGCATGTTGCTAGAGGATATTTACCTCTGCGCTCAATACGGGGGCGGAGCTTTTGAGGCTGTTTTTCCCGGTCAAATCACGATGAGCGAATGCAATTTGATGCTAGACTACCTGGCACGCAACAAGATGCCCAATCTCTTAGAAGCCGGCGTCCCAGATGGCACCGAGGTAGCTCACAAACACGGTTGGGTAACTTATAACGGCATCATGCACACCCTCGGCGATGCGGGCATCATCTATTCCCCCAGTGGAGATTACGTGCTGGTGATCTTCTTATACCACCCCGAACAATTGATATGGGCTAATGCCTCTGCTCTAGTGGGGCAGTTATCGGAAGCGGTGTACAACTTTTATAATCTTCCTATACAATAGGGGACTAGGGATTAGGGATTAGGGATTAGGGATTAGGGATTA
>DAOUWT010000321.1 GCA_030666985.1 Chloroflexota bacterium | reverse complement strand
GAACGAAGAGTCTCCCACTCCGAACGCGGAGATTCTTCGGGCTGCCAACGGCACGCAAAGCGAAAACCGCCCTCAGAATGACATAACAGAGGATGTTTGCGGGAAGGGGGTGAATAATTACGAATATTAACGACCAAGGAGAGCGAAAACTATGAGCGAAACATATATTGGAGCCCGTGAGGCTCGATCTCAATTTGCCGATTTGTTGGGACGAGTGCGCTATGGTGGAGACGAGGTGATTGTGGAACGCTTTGGCAAACCTATGGCCGCCATGATTCCGCCCAAGCTCTATAGAAATTTGATCGCTGAACGTCAGGCGCGTTTCGAGGTTATTGATCGTCTACGCCAACATCTGCCTGATATTTCTAGCGAAGAAATAATGGCCGATATTGAAGAAGCTATTGCTGCTGTAAGGGCCGCGGATGTTGAAGATCGTTCTTGACACTAATATTTTTGTCAGCAGCTTGCTTTCGAAGCACGGGGCACCGGCCCAAGTAATCAATGCCTGGCGTGAACGGGATTTTCTGTTGTGCTGCTCCCCCGCTATTATGGCAGAGGTTCGCCGGGTCTTGGAGTATCCTAAAATACGCAAGAAGTACGCTATCACCAGCGCTGAGGTAGAGGAGTTGATGGAATTACTCCACAAAGATACACTGATGACGCCGGGAAAACTATCCATTGAACCTGTTATTGAGGATGATCCCAGTGATGAGATATTTTTAATCTGTGTTTTGGAATCCGAGGCTGATCTCATTGTGAGCGGTGATCGCCATTTGTTGGGATTGGGCACTTATGAGGGGATTCCCATTGTGAAGGTTGGGACGCTGTTGGAACGTTTGGGCTAAGAGCAGAGGGAGCAAGGAGCAAGTGGCAAGTGGCGAGTTGCGAGTAGGCGGGTTAGGAGCCAAAGGGGGCAAAAGAGGCAGAGGAGGCAGAGGGAGCAAAGGGGAAAAACAAAAAACTCTGCGCCCCTGCGTCCCCACGGCTCTGCGTTAAAAAAAGAACCAGGTGCAACGCACTCCGAAATACGTGGAGTGCAATGCACCTTGGTTTTCCTCCTGTTTTCCTGATACCCTGCCTCCCTAGTTCCCTAACTTCCCCTCCAAAACCGAAATCAACTCCCCTGCCAATTTAGCGTTGAACATATTGCGCGTCCCGCCGCTCATCTCTTCACGCATGGCTTGGGCGGTTGCTATTTCTCCTGGGGACATATCGTCTTGTCCGCTGCCGCTGCCTGGTATTCCACCTTGACCTCCTCCAAAACCACCACTACCACTTTTTTCAGTTCTTTCGGGGGCATTTTGTCCTGCCCCGCCCTTCTCCTGGTTGAGGGCGGCCATGTCTTCCCTGGTAAGCTCCATGGCCGCGATGGCTTCAATTTGCTCGGCGGTCATGGCATCTTGAATTTGGTCGATCAGGGCTGTGACTTCTTCTTGCGCGGCAATGTCACTCTCTATTAGGCTTTTGTACATCTTCCAGAGGGGGAGTAATTCCTCGGCCATCTCTGCGTCAACGGCCAGGTCTGTTTCTTCGAGATTGATGGTTCCCACTATCAGTTGGGTTTCGATGGGGAGGGCGTTCTCCGCGTAGGATTGGTTCAGCGTTCCGCTTTCAGGTTCGGGGGTGCTTTCGGTTTGGCAGCCTGCCAGAGCGATGGTCAAAATTATTAGGGTCAATGTTCCTGTCCACAGTTTGTTTTTCATGTTTGTTTTCCTTTTTTTCTAATGTTGTAGTTACTTTGATGTCATTGCGAGGCGACGTTCTTCCGCCGTGGCAATCTCCCCCATGGTCAGGGAGAACCCCACAAGGGGGCGCATGGCGTGCCACGTCACAAAAGACGTTCCTCGCAGTGACATAGTTTATTTGATGAATTACTCATATCTCAAAGCTTCAATGGGATCAAGTTGGGCGGCTTTGTTGGCCGGGTAAAAGCCGAAGAAGGCGCCGATGGTTGCCGCGGAGCCAAAGGCCAGGAAAATGGACGAGGGGACGATGACGGTCCGCATCCCGCTCACCTCACCGAAGATCCACGCTCCCCCCAGGCCAGCCGCCATCCCCAGCAGGCCGCCGACCAGGCTCAGCAGAAGGGCCTCCGCCAGGAATTGCCAACGGATGTCGCCGGGAGTCGCCCCCACGGATTGGCGGATGCCGATCTCACGGGTGCGCTCTGTGACGCTGACGAGCATGATGTTCATGATCCCAATCCCCCCCACAATGAGCGAGACACCCGCTACCCAGGCCAGCAAGGAGCGAAATGCGGCTGTGGTGGATTCTTGTGCGCCGATGATGTCCTGCTGGGTGGTGACGGTGAAATCCGCCTCATCCAGAGAGACTTCGTGCCGCTTGGCAAGTAAAAGTTGAATTTGGAGAATGACGTCATCCAGGGATTTGCCATCCTCAGACTCAGCGGCTTCGCTGTCAACTTCAACGTAAATCATGCGCACTCTATCTCCCCGGAATTTGGAAAAATTATTATCTATCAATTTGTCCAGAACAATGGTGATGGGAGTATATAGTCGGGCGTCATAATCTACATCGCCAACCAGACCTTTTTCTTCCATGACGCCAACCACCGTTAGACGGGTGGTTCCGACCGTGACCGTTTGCCCAATGGGGTCTTGAGAGCCAAAAAGTTCTTCGGCCAGGCTGTGACCAAGGACGGCAATTTTAATTGTTCTATCTACTTCAAGTTGATTGAAATAACGCCCTTGTTCCACGTCCATGTCGCGCACGGAGGGGAAGTCGGCCGTGGTGCCAAGAATGGAGACGCCGTCTAAATTTGCGCCGCTGGCTTTCACGCTCTCGGTCGCTCCCGCCTCAACAACTACACCATTGACACCTGCGATTTCCTCCTGGATGGCAAAAGCGTCCTCGTATACCAGCCCACCACTGCTGCTTGACTTGTCTCCACCCGGCCCCATCCGGCTAAAATTACCGGTGACAAAAATCAGGTTCGAGCCTAGGCTGGTGATCTCGTCTTTGATGGTGGCTTCTGTCCCTGCGCTAATGGCTATCATAATGATCACCGCCGCTACGCCAATGATGATGCCTAACATTGTCAGCAGGGAGCGTATTTTGTTCTTCAAGAGCGCTCCCCAGGCAATTTTGATTAATTTTGTTGGTCTCATTTTCTATCCTTTTTTCGGGGTGGTTCATAATATGTAGACACTTTCAAAACCACTATGTCACTGCGAAGCGCGTTTTTTGCGCTGTGGCAGTCTCCCGGTCAACGAAAGTACAGTGAAAT
>DAOUWT010000247.1 GCA_030666985.1 Chloroflexota bacterium | reverse complement strand
TATCTAAACAACCTGACTTCATCCTCTACTCTACCGTTAAAAATGTTATGAGGCAAAAATCGTTGAGCAGAGGACTTATTTCATCTTGCCCGCGTTTCTACGCAACACGCATCACGCAACACGCATCACGCATCACGCATCACGCAACACGCATCACGCAACACGTTTTCACGCATCACGTTTCACTCTTACCCCATCTTGAAAAAGCTCGTCAACTTCATAGCCAGGTTCAGGTCGCCCGCTAGTTGCAGCTTGCCTTCCATGAAACCTTTCATGCCATCTTCCTTGCCCAAAAGAACGTCTCCAAAATAACGTCCATCGGAAGTTAGGGTCATGGTGGGGGCATCGGCGGTGCCCTCTTCTACAGAGCAGGCGTCGTCCTTGAGGGTGATGATGTAGTCCCCACCCTCGTCGCCGGTGAGGTGATACTGGATCACGGCCTCTAGCCCAGCAGCCTTTTCGGGGCGAAAAGCTTTCTCGTGGTTAAAAACAAGTTCTTTTACGGTATATTCTGCCATTTTAATTAATCTCCTTTAGGGGGTACATAAGTACGTGATGAGTGAAGACGTGAAACGAGAGGTCACGCATCACGTTTCACTCCTCACGTTTCACATATTTTCAATAATTCCCGCCGCTCCCATGCCGCCGCCGATGCACATGGTGACCATGCCGATTTCTGTATCGCGGCGTTTCATTTCGTAGAGCAGTTGGACGGTTAGTTTGGCGCCGGTGCAGCCCAAGGGGTGGCCGAGGGCAATTGCTCCGCCGTTGACGTTGGTGATCTCTTGGTTGAGGCCCAGGGTGCGCATGACGGCCAATCCTTGGGCGGCGAAAGCCTCGTTCAACTCAATTAGGCCGATGTCGTCCAGGGACATGCCGGTCATTTCCAGCACTTTGGGGACGGCTGCAGTGGGGCCTATGCCCATGATTTCTGGCGGGACGCCGGCTGCCGCAAAGGCAACAAAGCGGGCCATGGGTTTTAATCCCAAGGCTTCGGCTTTGGCCTGCGACATGATCACCACGCCTGCTGCGCCGTCGGACATTTGAGATGAGTTTCCAGCGGTAACTGTGCCGCCTTCTTTGAAGACAGCCCTCAGCCCTGCCAAGGCTTCGAGGCTGGTGTTGGCCCGGGGGCCTTCATCACGCGCAAAGGTGAATGTGTGCGTTTGGGATTTGCCGTTGCTCCCTGGTTTGACGATTTCTACCTCAAGGGGAACTAGCTCAGGGTCAAAACGTCCCGAGGTGACCGCCGCGCTTGCCAGTTGGTTGCTGCGCAGGGCGAAAGCGTCCTGGTCTTCCCGGCTGATGCCGTATTGCTCGGCGACATTCTCTGCCGTCAGGCCCATATTGGTGAATGCTTCGGGGTAATGGGCGGCCAGGTGAGGATCGGGGGCGAATTTGACGCCGGTCATGGGAACCATGCTCATCGATTCCACACCGCCAGCGATAGCGACTTCCATTTGCCCGGCCATAATGACGAAAGCGGCATGGGCGATGCTCTGCATCCCGGAGGAACAGAAACGGTTGATAGTCTCCGCCGGGACGGAGACGGGTAATCCAGCCCGAAAACCAATCAGCCGAGCCATATTCATGCCTTGCTCGCCCTCGGGGAAAGCGCAGCCGAGTATCAGGTCGTCAAGTTCCTCTGGCTTGAGGGGAGCGGCTCTTTTCAGTAATTCTTGTATCACCGCGGATGCCATCGCTTCGGGGCGCACGGTTGTCAGACTGCCGCGCTTGGCCTTGCCTACCGGTGTGCGTGCCGCCGCGACGATGACGGGGGTGTGTTGGGGGGATAGTTTTTTCATATTACTTTCTCCTTAATAGAACGCAGATAACGCGGATTGAGCAGATTCTCGCGGATTTAAAAACATAAAAAAAGTATTTATCCGCGTAAATCCGCCAAATCAGCGGAATCAGCGTTCTATTGTTTTAATTCCTCTTAACCTTCCCTGTTCTTAACAAGCTCCACATCCTCTCTTGCGTCTTCTCCTCGCCGCAGAGTGATAAGAAAGCCTCGCGTTCCAGGTCTAGGATGTATTGCTCATCAACCCAGGTGGGAGCGCTCAGTTCGCCGCCGGTCATGGCGTAGATCATCTTTTCGCCGATGTGGGTCTCGTACTCGGTGATGTAACCGCCTTCGGCAAACATGTTAATCCCGGCGCGGAGGGCGGCCAGGGTATCTCGTCCGGCTGCGTAGATTTTCTCTGGGGCGGGCGGGGTGTAGTTAGTATCCAGCATGTGCAGGACTTCTTTTTTGGCTTCGGCCAGGAGATGGTCGCGGTTCATCACGATGCGATCCTGGGGGCCGAGGAAACCAAATTCCCGGGCCTCCACCGCACTGGTTGCGACTTTGGCCTGCCCGATCAGCTCGAAAACTTGCTGCATAAAGGGCAGCACAGCCACATCCTTGAACCGCATGGGGGGATTGACGATCCGGCGCAGAAGTTCTTTGGTGCCGCCCCCGGCGGGGATCACCCCGGCCCCAAGCTCGACCTGACCAATGTATAGCTCGGACGCAGCTACAACGCGATTCCCGTGCATGGTGATCTCACCTCCCCCGCCCAGTGTCAGCCCGAAGGGGGCTACAACGACCGGGTTGGGGAAGTATCTCATGCGCATATTGACGGTTTGGAGCATATCTACCATTTCTGCCAATTGATCCCACATGCCGCTCTGGGCTGCCATCACCACGCCAAAGAGATTCGCTCCGGCGCAAAAGGCGCGTTCGTCGTCATTGCAGATAACCACGCCCTCGAACTCTCCCGCTTCAACGCGATCCATGGCTTCGTTCATCATCGCCATAATATCGTTGTCAATAGCGTTCATCTTGGTTTGAAACTCAACGCAGACCACGTCGTCGCCGATGTCAACCAGGGAGGCTCCCGTGTTGCGTGTGACCAGCTTTCCGGTGTCTTTGCGCTCTTTAATCACAATCAGGTTGGGATTTGGCGCAAAGGATTCGTAATCTCCTTTGGAGGTGTTGTAGACCCCGGTCTTTTGATCGCCATCGTATTGGTAGAAAGTCTCGAAACCATTCTCCATCATTTCCTCAACCCAATCTGCGGGCGGGAAACCGGCTTCTTTCATGGCCTCAATGGCTTTTGTGAGGCCGATCATGTCCCAAAGTTCAAAGGGGCCAGCCTGGTGGCCAAAGCCCCAGCACATAGCGTCATCAATGGGTTTGGGGGTGTCAGCAATTTCAGGAATGCACTCGGAGGCGTATGCGAATCCTTGGTAGGTCATGGCTTGCACCAACTGACCAGCCCTATCGTCAGCGGCTAGCAAAACTTCCATCTTTTCAGCCAAGGTCTCTTTGCCTTTAGCCGCGCCAATAGAAGCAAATTTTGGCTTTTCCGCCAGCTCATATTCCAGCGTCTCCAGGTTCAGCGACCAGAATTCTTTCTTGCCATCTTTTCTGACCATCTTGTAGAAACCCTGCTTGGTCTTATTCCCCAGCCAGCCATTTTCTACCATGGTGTGGATCAGCGTATTGGCCTTTTCGGAATTGAGGTAGCGCAGGGCGTGCTCATCGTGGGGGATGGCTTTGGTTAGGTTTGTCCCCACGTGTTCCCAAACGTCAACGCCCACCAGGTCAATCAGGCGGAACGTGCCCGTCTTGGGGCGGCCTATGGCGGGCCCGGTGATGGAATCCACCTCCTGGACGGTGTAGCCATTTTGGAGGATGTAATCCAGGGCGAAGGCTCCGCTCCCGAACCCCAGGCGGTTGCCGATGAAGTTGGGCGTATCCTTGCAGGGGACGATGCCTTTCCCCAGGCGGTACTCGCCAAAGTGGTGGATAAACTCGACCACTTCGGGGAGGGTGTCCCCCGTGGGGATGACTTCCAGCAATTTGAGGTAACGCGGGGGATTGAAAAAGTGCGTCCCCAGGAAGTGCTGGCGGAATTCCTCAGAGAGGCCCTCCGCAATGGAGGTGACGGGAATGCCTGAAGTGTTGGTGCTGACAATGCAATGCTCCGAGCGTACCTCGTCAATACGGGCCATTAGGCCTTGCTTGATTTTCAAATTTTCGACGATGACTTCAATAACCCAATCGGCCTCGGCAATGACATTGAAGTCGTCTTCTAAGTTGCCGGTGTTCACCAGACAAGCTAATTCCTTGCTGAAGAAACTGGCCGGCCTGGATTTTACAGCGCGTTGCAGGCCGTCATTCACAATGCGGTTGCGTACTGCAGCGTCTTCTAAGGTGAGACCCTTGGCCTCTTCTTTATCGGTCAGTTCCCTGGGAACGATGTCCAGCAGGGTGACGGGGATGCCGGCGTTAGCGAGATGGGCGGCAATAGCTGCCCCCATCGTGCCCGCGCCAACAACTACGGCTTTGTGTACTTTGTAAGTCATATAAACCTCCTGTAGACGTGATAAGTGAAACGTGAGGAGTGAAACGTGAGGAGTGAAACGTGAGGAGT
>DAOUWT010000421.1 GCA_030666985.1 Chloroflexota bacterium | reverse complement strand
GGTTTTTCACGCTCGCGAAGGATCGGCAGATCCTGAGCTACAACTTGTCGCTAGAGGAGTAATCACCGTTTCAGGCGGGATCTGGCGATACGCGGAGCAGATTAACTATTGGAGGACTTCCGCCGATGACCACTAGGGGAACGCTAGGGGAGCATGTCTCCCCCTAAGGTTAGAGAGGAAAGTTAAAAGAAAGTCCCCGGCACATTGATTCACAGTGTCGGGGGCTTGGATTCATTTCAAGTACCAAAAACTTTAGGGGGTCTTAGATGACGTTTAATTGCTTGCCTGTCTTCTCGAAGACATCCAGCACGAAGTCTAGTTGCTCACCGGTATGGGTAGCCATGTAGCTGGTGCGCAGCAATTGGCGTCCCGGCGGCGTGGCGGGAGAAATGATCGGGTTGACGAATACGCCATTCTCGAAGAGAGCTTTCCAGAATATGAAGGTAAGCGTGTCGTCGCCAACGATGATGGGAATGATGGGGGAAACCGAGGCCCCTGTATCGAATCCCAATTCCTGGAATCCCCGGCGCATTTTGTCTGCATTCCGGTTGACGCGCTCAATGCGCTCCGGCTCCTCGCGCATGACTTCCAGGGCGGCCAAAGCGGCAGCGGTGTTAGCCGGGGGAAGGCTGGCACTGAAGATCAAACTCCGGGCGTTATGCTGGATATAGTGGATAACATCTTCGTCTCCGGCGATGAATCCTCCTACAGAAGCGAAAGATTTGCTGAAGGTAGCCATGATCAAGTCCACATCCTCGGTCACGCCGAAATGAGCGGCGGTGCCGCGTCCTCCTCCCACAACACCTACGGCGTGAGCATCATCAACCATGAGACGCGCCCCATATTTTTGGCAGACGGGAATAATTTCTGGTAAACGGGCCAGGTCGCCTTCCATGCTATAAAGACCATCGACGACCACCAATGCGCCGCTCTCTTCAGGAATACTTGAAAGTACTCTCTCCAAACTCTCTACATCATTGTGCCGGAAGCGTCTCAGTTTGCCATAAGAGAGATGGACTCCGTCCACAATGCTGGCGTGATCAAATGTATCCAATACGGCCACGTCGTGGCGGCCAACGATGGCGCTGATGGTACCCAAGTTGACCTGCATCCCGGTGGTGAAAACCAGGGCGGCTTCTTTTCCCACCCACTCGGCCAGTTGTCGTTCAAGTTCGAGGTGCATTTCCAGGGTGCCGTTCAAAAAGCGGGATCCAGTGCAGCTTGTGCCATATTCAGCTATGGCCTTACGAGCGGCTTCACGCACCTTGGGATGGGTGGTTAACCCCAGGTAGTTATTGGAGCCGCACATGATAATACGTTTGCCGTTGTGAATGGCTGTTGAGCCTTCGCTGCTGGTGAGGGGGATAAAGTACGGGTAAAGTCCTGCCTTTTGAATCTCTTTGGCGGTTGTGTACTCTCTTGTTTTTTGAAAAATATCCATGATGAGTACCTCCTTTAAGGAAAGGTAGCAAATTCATATCCGATGAAGGTGTTTTGAAGTGGAGAATTTTGCTATGATGGGATTTGATGATATATAAAAAGGTATGTTCCATCCTTAAGTTTAGTCGAAAAATGTGGTTTTTGCAATTGGAATCTGGCCTAAATATGCCTTTTGGTATCACCTCAATATTTCGGGGCGATGTAGTGGAGCATCAATTATGATTTGATGGAAATAAATTCATTAATAAAACGCTCTAGCCGTCCGTCCTCGGCGGCGTTCCGAGTTAGTTGTGCGCCG